>NZ_MWIG01000669.1:0-12540 GCF_002156145.1 Streptomyces sp. NRRL B-24572
GCGGTCCAGAGACTCTCGTGCCGTTCGACGGCCACGAGAGTCTCTGGACCGCGGACTTCAACGGGGTGCGGTGGATCTGCGCGTTCTCGGACGAGGAGGCGCTGGCGCGGTTCGCGGTCGCGCGCGGGGACGCCGAGCGGGAGTGGACGTACCGGACGGTCCTCGGCGCGCGGCTCCTCGACGTGATGGTGCCGGTGCTGCCGGGTCCCGGCGGGGTCGCGCTGGACGCGGGCAGTGCGGACGGGGCGCTGTTTCCGCCGGTGGCGGGGATCGTCCCGGACGCCGTGGCGGTCGATCTCAGGGAAACGGGGGCGGGGACGCGATGAGCGGCGACGAGCCGAATCTCGCGGTGCCGGCGGATGCGCTGGCGGCGATAGCGAAGGGCATCGACCTGGCGCATGCCGAGCTGAAGGATCTCGGGATGATCGGCGAGGCGTCGGCGGGCCGGGGGTTCTCGGATCTCGCCCTGTCCGGGCTCGAACTGGGGCACGGCGGTCTGACCTCGCAGTTCAAGACGTTCTGCGAGCGCTGGGAGTGGGGCGTCCGCGCGCTGACCATGCGGGGGAACCAGTTCGCCATCGGGGTCGGCCTGTCCGCGGGGTCGTTCGCGGAGCAGGAACGGTACATCAAGGACTCGATCAAGGTCGTCGCGAACGCCGTCAACGGCAACCCGCACCTGTCCGAGGACGAGGTCACGAAGAAGAGCTGGGAGACCATCCGCGACCAGCACGCGTGGGACAACGCGGACGGGAGCGCGGAGTCGTTCAGAAAGGCCCAGGAAGAGGTCGAGCAGAACTGGAAGAACACCGGCTACGACGTCTCGGACGCGGGGTTGGACTCGCTGGAGCGTTCCGGTCTGGTGGACCCGGAGATGCGCCGACGCATGGACGAGGAGCTCAAGGACGACCTCGCCCCGGACAGGGCGACCGTCGAGCAGGCTGAGCAGCCGCGTTGGGGGGACGACCGCTGATGGTGGACTGGGGCGGTTGGGTCGACAAGGGGATCGACAAGATCGGCGACGGCATAGGCGCCGGCATCGACAAGGGCAAGGAGTTCCTCGGCGAGGGCGTCGACCAGGCGACCGACATGACCGGCCGAATCCTCGACGCCGCCGGCACGCACGACTGGGCGGACGCGGTCGAGGACTGGGGCGACAAGACCGCGTCCTCCCTCGGCGCGGAGGTCGGGGAGCAGCAGCTCGGGCAGACCGAGCAGGCGGACGAGCTCATCCACGGCAAGCCGGAGAAGATCGCCGAGTCGGTGCAGAACCTCCGGGACTTCCAGAGGGCGTTCGACCTCGTCGGCGGCGGGATGAAGAAGCTGGACGCCGGTCACTGGAAGGGCGCGGCGGCCGACGCGTTCCGGTCGGCTTTCGAGACCCTGCCGACCGACTGGCTGCACGCCGCCGACGCGATGGAGAACGCGGCCAAGGCGCTGGAGACGTACTCCCACGCGATCGTGAGCGCGCAGGGCAGGGCCCGTGAGGCGATAGCCCTGTACAGGGAGGGCGACGAGGACTCCAAGGCGGCCCACGAGACGCACGAGAAGAAGGTCGCCGCCTACAAGGCAGCAAGCAGCACCGACAGCCCGCTCCCCGACCCCGGGGATTTCTCCGACCCCGGCACGGCCAAGCGGAAGCGCGCCCAGGAGATCCTGAACGACGCGCGCAAGGCCCGCGACGAGGCCGGGGAGGCAGCAAAGGCGGCGGTCGGCGCCGCCCTCGCCCATGCGCCCAAGGAGCCGACGGGCCGCGAGCGGGTCAAGGCCGAGCTGATGGACTACGGCGTGGGCACCAGCATCGAGCTGGCCCACTTCAGCGCTGGCACCGTCAAGGGCGTGGCCGGCCTGGTGAACTTCGTCCGCTCGGTCAACCCGACCGACCCGTACAACATGACCCACCCGGCGGAGTACTACAAGGGCGTCAACATGACGCTCGCCGGCCTGGTGTCCACGGCGGCGAACCCGGACAGGGCGCTGCAGGGCACCTGGGATTCGTTGAAGGCCGACCCGTCGGAGTTCGGCGGCCGGCTCCTGCCGGAGCTGATCGGCACGAAGGGCACCGGCCTGGTGCGCGGTGGCGTGCGCGCCGCGGTGAGGAACGGCACGAAGCGCCTGCTGGAGGAGAAGAAGCCGGGCGGGGTCCGCAGGGATGTCGAGAAGGATCCGCACAGCAACGGCAAGACGTGCCGCGAGACGAAGTGCGAGAGGGACCCGATCGACATCGCGACGGGCCGGATGCTGCTGCCGCAGACCGACATCGCCCTGCCCGGCTCGCTGCCCCTCGTGTTCCGGCGCACGTTCGACTCCTCGCGCCGCTCGGGGCGCTGGTTCGGCCCGACCTGGTCGTCGACGGTCGACCAGCGCCTTGAGATCGACTCCGAAGGCGTGATCTTCAGCTGCGACGAGGGCAGCCTCCTGGCCTACCCGCATCCGGCGCCGGGCGTCCCGGTCATGCCCACGCACGGCCGGCAGTGGCCGCTGGACCGGGTGGAGGACGGCTACACGATCACGGACCCCGACACCGGCACGGTCCGGCACTTCGTCGACCACAACGACGAACTGGCCCTCCTGGCCCAGCTGGACGACCGCAACGGCCGCTGGATCACGTTCGAGTACGACGAGTCGGGTGCCCCGGCGGCGATCGTCCACCACGGCGGGTACCACCTGAAGCTCACGACGAGCGAAGGCCGTGTGACGGCCCTCCACCTCGCGGACCAGGAGATCCTGCGCTACGGCTACACGGACGGCCACCTGACCGAGGTCGTGAACTCCTCGGGCCGTCCCCTGCGCTTCGGCTGCGACGAGCACGGCCGCATCACCTCGTGGACCGACACGAACGGAAGCCGCTTCGACTACGTCTACGACGACCAGGACCGCTGCACGTACCAGTCAGGCACGAACGGACACCTGGAAACCACGTTCACCTGGGACGGCGTCGACCCGGCCACCGGCCTTCGCATCACCACCCTCACAGACGGCCTCGGACACACCGAACGCCATCTGATCGACGACCGCGCGCAGGTGGTCGCCGAGATCGACGCCCTGGGCGGGGTCACCCGCTACGAGTACGACCGCCACAACCGCCTGCTGTCGCGGACGGACCCGCTGGGCCACGTCAGCCGCACCACGTACGACGAACACGGCCGACCGACGACGATGGAGCGCCCGGACGGCCGCCAGGCACGGGCGGAGTACGACGACCGCGGCTTCCCGATCCGCATCACCGGCACCGACGGCAACGTCACCCGCCAGACCTTCGACGAACGCGGCAACCGGACGTCGGTGACGGCCCCTTCGGGCGCCCGGACGGAGTTCGCGTACGACGAGTCGGGCCGGCTGACGTCGATGACGGACCCACTGGGCGCCACGACGCGACTGGTCGTGGACGCCCGCGGCCTCCCGGTAGAGATCACCGACCCTCTGGGCGCGGTCACCCGCTACTCCTACGACGCCTTCGGCCGTACGACCCAGGTCACAGACCCCCTGGGCGCGGTCACACGCCTGGAGTGGACGGTCGAGGGCCACCCGTCCCGGCGCATCGCCCCCGACGGGACGGTGGAGTCCTGGACGTACGACGGTGAGGGCAACTGCCTGAGCCACACGGACGCACTGGGCGGCACGACGAGCTTCACGTACACCGACTTCGACCTGCTGACCTCCCGCACGGGCCCGGACGGCGTCCGCTACGAGTTCGCCCACGACACGAACCTGCGCCTGACCCGGGTGACGGCCCCGCAGGGCCTGACCTGGGACTACGCGTACGACGCGGCGGGCCGGCTGGTCTCGGAGACGGACTTCGACGGCAGGACGCTGGGCTACGCGTACGACGAGGCGGGCCGGCTTGCCTCCCGCACGAACGGCCTCGGGCAGGAGATCGGCTTCGAGCGCGACGGTCTGGGCCGCATCGTCCACAAGGACGTCGAAGGCGCGGTCAGCACGTACGAGTACGACGTCTTCGACCAGCTGGCGACCGCGACCGGCCCGGACACGACGCTGACGCGCCTTCGGGACCGCTACGGCCGCCTCGTCTCGGAGACCGTGAACGGCCGCACGCTCTCGTTCACGCACGATGCCGCCGGTCGGCGAACGGGTCGGACGACGCCGGGCGGTTCGACGAGCACGTGGTCGTACGACGCGGCGGGCCGCCGTACCGAACTGACCTCGTCGGGCCGGACACTGGCCTTCACTCACGACGCCCTGGGCCGCGAAACGTCCCGCCGAATAGGCGACTTCGCGAACCTGTCGTCCTCGTTCGACCCGATGGGCCGCCTCACCACGCAGGAGGTCACGGGCGGTGCGGGCCGCCGCCTCCAGCACCGCGCGTACACGTACCGCGCGGACGGCGGCCTCATCGGCATCACGGACGAACTCTCGGGCGCCCGCCGCTTCGACCTGGACTCGGCCGGCCGTGTCACGGCAGTCCACGCCCACAACTGGACGGAGCGGTACGCCTACGACGAGGCCGGCAACCAGACGGAGGCGTCCTGGCCGTCGACGCACCCGTCTCACGCGGCGACGGGGGCACGTGCGTACGCAGGGACACGGATCACGACCGCGGGCTCCGTCCGCTACGAACACGACGCCCAGGGCCGAATAGTCCTCCGCCAGAAGACCCGCCTCTCCCGAAAGCCGGACACCTGGCGCTACGAGTGGGACGCGGAGGACCGCCTGACCTCGGTGACGACACCGGACGGCACGGTGTGGCGCTACGGGTACGACCCCCTGGGCCGCCGAATATCGAAGCAGTCCCCTTTCGAGACAGTCCACTTCACCTGGGACGGCTCAACCCTCTGCGAACAGACGACGGCCGACGTCACCCTCACCTGGGACCATGCAGGCCTACGCCCCCTAACCCAGACGGAGCGCCGCACGGGCACGGACTCCGTCGACGAGCGCTTCTTCGCCATCGTCACGGACCTGATCGGCACTCCGACGGAACTGGTCTCCGAGTCGGGCGACGTGGCCTGGCGCACGCGTGCAACGCTCTGGGGCACGACCACATGGACCCGCGACGCGACGGCCTACACCCCACTCCGCTTCCCGGGCCAGTACTTCGACCCGGAATCGGGCCTCCACTACAACCACTTCCGCTACTACGACCCGGAATCGGCCCGATACCTCTCTACGGACCCCCTGGGCCTGGGCCCGGCCCCGAACCCGGAAACGTATGTCCACAACCCCCACACGTGGGCGGACCCTCTCGGCCTGGCGCCGTGTCCTCACATCGACGATCGGAAGCTGGATTACCTTTTCGATAAAGACATCAAGGCGGACGAGCACAACAGCCCCAGAGCAAGACAGAACGCGCAGCAGCTGAAGAGCATCGGGTTCCATGACACTCCGGCTTCGAGGCAGTACGTCATCGATCATCTGAAAGACGCGACAAGCAATGGCTTCGACCGGACCTTCACGAATCAGTGGGGCGAGTTCGGCGAGGTGAAGTCGGCCATTTACGGGCCTTACGGGATCCGCCAGGTAGAGGCCACCTGGCAAATAATGGAGGATGGAACCCTGAGGTTTTCCACCGCAATCTTCAAAGGCGGCAGATAGCATGACGAAAGAAGCATTCTCAGTACCTGACCTGCACCGCTTCGCAGAGTCCCTTGGGGTTGACCCCGTGGAAATCGAAGCGGATACACAAGAGATCGACCTGGAAGACGTCACCGGGGAATCGTTGCGCTTCAGCTTCAGTACCGCCGGCCGGTCAATTCGACTGTTGTGGACTCGAGAGAGTGGCACGGTGGACATCTTCAGAGAAGGTGCGACGCGCCTTTGGATCGAGGAAGGGGGCAGGGAGACCATCCTGTGTACAGAGTTCGCGACAGGCTCTATAAAAGGATCTCTCCGACTCAGGGTTTTCCCACATATCGAGCTCAAGGACGAGCTTCTGTTCTCTTAGCCGGGAAGACTGCCCCCCCCGGAGGAGTCCGCTACCTCATGCGTTCTGCAGCTTCCGCAGCGCCGTCCCTCAGTTCCACGGGATCGTGAGCCACGGGCTGGTCAGGCCCGTCGTGAGGGCGCGGTGAGTACGGAGGGTCTTGTCGTACCACTCGCCGAACTCCTCCTCGTCGAAGTGGAGGCAGCGGCCCAGCGCGTAGCCCGCGGAGAAGTCCGCCCACGAGCGGTAGTTGACCTGGACGAGGCGGCCGGCCCGGATGACGGCGGCCTCGGCCTCTGGGAGGGTGCAGTAGCGGGCGGCCAGGCCCCAGCGGGCCATGGCCGAGGCGCGGCCGTAGTCCCATGCTTCGACGGAGCGGATGTACGCGCCCTCCCGCAGTAGGCCGTCGGCCCGGAAGCGCGCCTCGTAGCGGGTGATCCGGCCGATGAGCCGGTGGACTCCTTCGACCTCTGCGGCGAGGTAGGAGGGAGATGCGGCGCGGCCCCGCGTCACGCCGTCGGGGGTCAGTCGTGGCTCGGCAGCCTCCTCCGCACGCAGACGCATCATGCGCTCTGCGGCCTCCCGCCAGTGGTCCGCAGAAACGGTTCCCGCGAAATCCCGGGCCAAGGAGTGCCGCAGCCCGAGGACGAACTCCCAGACTCCGCTCACCATGTCGGCCCGCAGCAGCCGTTCCTGAGTGCGGACCCATTCCTCCCGGCTCGTGACGCCCCACCACTGGTCCAGCTGTTCGCGTTCCTTGCGGTAGCCGTCGCCGTGGTTCGCCATGGCGTTCCAGAACTGGCCGTTCTGCACGAAGAGTTGGGCGCCCACCGCGAGACCGAAGGCGACCTGTCCTTGTCGAGGCCCGCCTATCTCAAGTGTGTGGACGACGTCGTGGGCCAGCCCGACGGGCCGTTCGCTCTTCTCGAAGTGGTGCCGCCACCGGGCCCGACCCTCCGGAGTCGCGGCCAGGAACCCCTCGCACGGGCTGCCCGGGTTCACCACGAGATACGCCGGGTCCCCGGGCTCCCAGACCCGTGCGAACCACCCGAGGTTGCGAATGACGAAGACCGGATCCTCGACGGGGGTGGGCAGCATGCCGGCGGTGTGGACGGCCAGGCACGCGGCCCTCATCCGTTCATCCCAGTAGGGACGGAAGATCGTCACCTCAGGATCCGCGTCCGCCTGGTGCCGCGGTTGCGGGAGGTACAGGTCCGCATCCGCGACCAAGTCGTAGTACGTGAGCCAGTCGTCGCGCAGTCGCGCCTCGTACAGTCCGCGTTCGATGACGCTGGGTGCCTGCCAGTGGCCCGCTGAAGCCTCCATGCACAAGATCGTACGAGGAACGGAAGGGCGATTCGCGTATTGGAAGCAGAAGAGGCCCGAAACCAACGTGTGGTTTCGGGCCTCTCTTGTATCCGGTGAGGCTTACCGCCCCGCCTCCGGGTGGACCGACTCCGTCACCGGGCGGTCCTCCGTGACGACCTTCTTCTCGACCGGCTTGCGGAGCTGGATGTTCAGCTCGCGCAGGCGGGACTCGTCCAGCTCGGTCGGGGCGCCCATCAGGAGGTCCTGGCCGTTGCCGTTGAGCGGGAAGGCGATGATCTCGCGGATGTTCGGCTCGTCGGCGAGGAGCATGACGATGCGGTCGACGCCCGGGGCGATGCCGCCGTGCGGCGGGGCGCCGTACTCGAAGGCGCGGAGCATGCCGGCGAACTCGGCCTCGACGGTCTCGCGGCTGTAGCCCGCGATCTCGAAGGCCTTGAACATGATCTCGGGCTCGTGGTTCCGGATGGCGCCGGAGGAGAGCTCGATGCCGTTGCAGACGATGTCGTACTGCCAGCCGAGGATGTCCAGCGGGTCCTGGGTCTCCAGGGCCTCGAGGCCGCCCTGCGGCATGGAGAACGGGTTGTGCGAGAAGTCGATCTTGCCGGTCTCCTCGTCCCGCTCGTACATCGGGAAGTCGACGATCCACGCGAAGCGGAAGACGTTCTCCTCGAACTGGCCGGCGCGCTTGGCGGCCTCGACCCGGACCGGGCCCATGATCTTGGAGACCTCGTCGAACTCGCCGGCGCCGAAGAAGACCGCGTGGCCGGGCTGCAGGCCGAGGCGCTCCGTCAGGACCTTGACGTTCTCTTCGGTGAGGAACTTGGCGATGGGGCCGGTGAGGGCGTTGTCCTCGCCGACGCGGACCCAGGCCAGGCCCTTCGCGCCCAGGGAGACCGCGAAGTCGCCGAGGGAGTCGAAGAACTTGCGCGGCTGGTCGCCGGTGTTCGGGACGGCCAGGGCGCGGACGTGCTTGCCGGCGAAGGCCTTGAACTCCGAGGCCTCGAAGACGTCGGAGATGTCGACGAGTTCGAGGTCGGTGCGCAGGTCCGGCTTGTCGTTGCCGTACTTCAGCATCGACTCGCGGAACGGGATGCGCGGGAAGGGGGAGGTGACGTGGCGGCCGCCGCCGAACTCCTCGAAGAGCTCCGTCATGAGCTTCTCGATCGGCTGGAAGACGTCCTCCTGCTCGACGAAGCTCATCTCGACGTCGAGCTGGTAGAACTCGCCCGGCGAGCGGTCGGCGCGGGCGTCCTCGTCGCGGAAGCAGGGCGCGATCTGGAAGTACCGGTCGAAGCCGGAGATCATCAGCAGCTGCTTGAACTGCTGCGGCGCCTGCGGCAGCGCGTAGAACTTGCCCGGGTTCAGACGGGACGGGACGACGAAGTCGCGGGCGCCCTCGGGGGAGGTCGCGGCGAGGATCGGGGTCGCCATCTCGTTGAAGCCGAGGGCCACCATCTTGGAGCGGATGGAGGCGATGACGGCGGAGCGCAGCATGATGTTGCGGTGCATGCGCTCGCGGCGCAGGTCGAGGAAGCGGTACTCAAGGCGCCGCTCCTCGTTCACACCGTCGTCGGTGTTGATGGTGAAGGGGACCTGCTTGGCGGCGCCCAGGACCTCGACCTCGGCGGCCTCGATCTCGATCTCGCCGGTCGCGAGCTCCGGGTTGACGTTGTCGGCGCCACGGGAGACGACCTTGCCGTCGACGCGGACGACGGTCTCCTTGGTCAGCTTGTCGAGCACCTCGGCGGCGGGGGTGCCGGGCCGGGCGACGAGCTGCGTGATGCCGTAGTGGTCGCGCAGATCGATGAAGAGGATGCCGCCCAGGTCGCGCCGATTGTGCAGCCAGCCGCTCAGCCGGACGTCGGTGCCGACGTCAGAGGCGCGGAGCTCGCCGCAGGTGTGGGACCTGTACCGATGCATCGTCGTTCATCCAGTCTTCGGGATCTTGGTGGTGGGCGGCTGCCCCGTGGCCCCTGTCACGGACGTCACAGGACACGCGGGCAGACCCACCCAGGGTACCGGCCGGGCCACGATCGCATTTCGAATACTGTCGGTGGCGACCTGCTGTCCGATATTCATAAAGTGGGGCAATGCGCACCGAGGACGTCCTGGCCGCGATCGCGACCGGCCTGTGGCGCTGGGACAACGCGTCCGGGATCGTCTCGCTCGACGCCGAGGCCGCCCGGCTGCTCGGGCTGCCCGCGGAGCCCGTGCGGCTCACCGAGGCGGCCGTACGGGCGCGTTTTCATCCGGTCGACTGGAACGAGATCGACGGGGTGGTCAACCTCGCCGTCGCCGAGGGCACCCTCGCCGAGGCCCGGCTGCGGATCATGGACGGGCACGGGCGGGTGATCCGTACCGTACGGAGCAGGTCGAAGCCGCTCATCCGGGGGAACGACTACCAGCTGGTCGGCACGCTCCAGGAGGTCGCCGAGCAGCCGCCGGGCACCGCCTCCCGCACCCCCATCACCGGCGACTGGCGCCGCTCCCGGGAGGCCTTCCTCCTCGACGCGGGGCGGGCGCTCGCCGAGGCGCGGTCGACGGCCGAGGTGCTGCGGGTGGCGGCCTCGCTGTCGATGCCCGGTTTCTCGCCCGACGGGCTCGCCGTCTTCGGCGTGGCCGGCGACCGGCTGACGGTCATCGGCCACCACGGGCACAGCGAGGGCGACGAGGGGCCGTTCTCGTCGATGTCCCTCGACACGGACTATCCGGCGGCGGAGGTCGTACGGACCGGGCGGGCCATCTATCTGCCGACGCCGGAGGAGTACCTGCGGCGGTTCCCCATGACCTGGCCGCTCGCGCAGCGGTTCGGGCGCCGCTCCTGGGCCTTCGTGCCGCTCGTCGTCGCCGGGCGGACGATGGGGGCCTGGATGGCGGCCTTCAAGCACCCGGTGGCGTTCACGCCCGACGAGCGTTCGGTGCTCACGACGGTCGCGCGGATGCTCGCGCAGGCCCTCGCACGCGCGGGCGTGGCCGAGTCCGAGCGCGAGCTGTCGCTCGGCCTCCAGCGGACGATGATGCCGGTCCTCGGTCCCGGCATCCCCGGCATCCAGGTCGCCGCGCGGTACGTGCCGACCGGCGGCGGGCTCCAGGTCGGCGGCGACTGGTACGACATGATCCGGCTGCCCGGCGGCTCCTCCCGCACCGGCGGGCGCGGCCCGGGCCGGATCGCCCTCGTCATCGGCGACGTGCAGGGGCACGACGTGCGGGCCGCCGGCCTGATGGGGCAGCTGCGGATCGCCCTGCGCGCGTACGCCTCCGAGGGCCACCGGCCGGACGCGGTGCTCTCGCGCGCCTCCCGCTTCCTGTACGGGATCACGGACGGGGACGACGGGGACGGGAACGGCGGCGGTCCGCGTTTCGCGACCTGTCTCTACCTGGAGGTCGACCTGGAGACGGGGATCGTCGACATCGCGCGGGCGGGGCATCCGGATCCGGCGGTACGGATGAACGACGGAACGGTTCTGCTCAGGCCCACGGCCGGTGGCCTTCCGCTCGGCATCGACCCCGACACCGACTACCCCACCACCCGGCTCACCCTGGACCCCGGCGAGACGTTGATGATCTGCACCGACGGGCTCCTGGAGACCGGCGGGCACGACCTGGACAGCGGCTGGGAGCGGGTACGGGCGCTCCTGGAGTCCCACGACGGCGAGGACCTGGAGGGACTCGCCGACGCGCTCGTGGAGGCCGTCCACGGGCCCGGCTCGCACCACACGACGGGCCCGCTCGCCGACCGCCGCGAGGACGACATCGCGGTGCTGCTGCTCTCCCGCCGGCCCGCCGGGCGGATCGTGGAGGCCCCGCGCCGCACCCTGATGACGATCGCCCAGGCCGAACCGGAACGGATCGCCGAGGCGCGCGAGCAGGTCCGGCAGCTGCTGCACGACTGGTCGGACGAGGACCAGCTCGACGCGGCGGTCCTGATGGTCTCCGAGATGGTCACGAACGTCCTCGTCCACACGGACGGCGACGCGCTCCTGGTGGCCGAGGTGGCGTGCGGCGAGAAGTCGCGACGGCTGCGGGTGGAGGTCTCCGACGGGAGCGACGAACTGCCGCACAAGCGGCACCCGGGCGAGATGGCGTCGAGCGGGCGCGGGCTGGTCCTGATGGAGATGCTGGCGGACGCGTGGGGGGTCGATCCGCGGGGCGAGGGCAAGGCGATCTGGTTCGAACTGAACGAACCGAAGTCGGAGGGCGGCTGCTGCGGCTAGCCCCGCCGCTGTGGGTCTGCGTCCCCGTTGTGGGCAACTGTTCCGCTGGGGCAAGGGGGTCCCCCTGCTCGGCTTCGCCGGGGCAAGGGGGTCCCCCTTGTCCTGCGGGACGCCTGCCCACACGGGAGACTGGTTTCGTACGGTCGCGTGTGGGGGACCACGGAGCACGCCATGGACACCCACAAGGTCGGCAGCGACACCACGGTGATCGCCGACAGTCTCGACGTCCCGGGCATCGGGCACGTCCCCGCCAACGCCTACGTCCTCACCGCCGCCGAACCCGTCGTCGTCGACACCGGGCTCTCGGTCGAGGACCGCGATTTCGTCGCCGCGCTCGGCGGGGTCATGGACCCGGCCGACGTCCGCTGGATCTGGCTCACCCACCCCGACCGGGACCACACCGGCGGCATCTTCGACCTGCTCGACGCGGCCCCACGCGCGCGCGTGGTCACGACGTTCCTCGGCTTCGGCATCATGTCGACCGAGCGGGCGCTGCCCATGGACCGGGTGTACTTCCTCAATCCGGGCCAGTCCCTCGACGTCGGCGACCGCACCCTGCACGCCTTCCGGCCGCCGCTCTTCGACAACCCCGCCACCGTCGGCTTCTACGACGACCGGACCCGGATCTGCTTCAGCTCCGACTGCTTCGGCGGCCCGATGCCGAGCGCCGAGCTCGCCGAGAGCGGGCACGCGAGCGACCTGAAGCCGGAGGAACTGCGACGGGCGCAGCTGCTGTGGGCGACGATCGACAGCCCGTGGGTGCACCTGGTGGACGCGGAGAAGTACCGGGCGTCGCTCGCCCCGCTGGCGGAGATGAACCCGGAGATCGTGCTGTGCACGCACCTGCCTCCGGCCGTACGGATGACGCCTCGGATGCTCGACACGATCGCGGCCGCCCCGGACGCCGACCCGTTCGTCGGCCCCGACCAGGCGGCGCTCGAACAGCTCCTGGGCTCGTTCGAGGCGGGTGGGATGGCGGCGGCCTGAGGGGCCCGTCCGACAAGCCCGTCCGACAGGCCCGCCCGACAGGCCCATCCGACAGGCCCGCCCGACAGACCTGTCCGACGGACCTGTCCGACCCTGAGCCGCCGGACAGGCCCTAAGAGGTCCTAACAAAGG
>NZ_MWIG01000067.1:0-7399 GCF_002156145.1 Streptomyces sp. NRRL B-24572
CGTACGGCACGATCGCGGCCCGCAGGCCCGCACCGCGCCCAGAGGGAGGCTTCGACTTCTTCGGTACGCAGAAGGCCGCGGCCGCCATCGAGGCCGTGCAGAACACCGACCTCGCCCACGACGTCGGCGAGGTCGGTGTTCTGCACGGCCTCGATGGCGGCCGCGGCCTTCTGCGTACCGAAGAAGTCGAAGCCTCCCTCGGGGCGCGGTGCGGGCCTGCGGGCCGCGTACGGCACGATCGCGGCCGCGACCGGCACCGCCGACAGCGCGCTGGAGGCGGGCGGGAGCGCGGGAGCGGTGGCGGCCGTACGGGCGTGCTGCTCGGTTCCGACGGCCGCCGCGTGCTTCCCCTGCGGCTCCTCCGTCTCGCGGGCGCGCTCGGCGAGGTCGCGGGCGCGGGCCGCCTCGGCCGTACGGCGGGCCTGCTGGGCCGCGGCGTTGCGCGGGAGGTCGCGCAGCGCCTGGGCGGCGCGGCGGAAGGCCTCCGGGGTGGGCGTGGAGCCGGCGGCCGGCAGCGCCTTGGCCTCGGCTCCGGCGGCGGCGCTCGTCTCCAGGGCGAGGACGCGGCGGCCCTCCAGGGCGCTGGCGCGCTCGGTCTCCGCGGTGGCGTACCGGCGGAGCAGGTCGGCGTGCTCGCCGCGCAGCCCGGCGAGCTCCACGCGCTTGGCGCGGAGTTTGGCGTCGAGCCGGGAGCGCAGCGCCCGGGACTCCTCCAGGTCGGCCTCCAGCTCGGCGGTCCGCTCCTCGGCCTTCCACACCTCGGCGGCGCGGGCCCGGTCGAGCTCGGCGACCTTCAGGCCGGCGCTCCGGTCCCAACTGCGCATGAGGACGGCACCGGTGACGGCGGCGGCGGCCGCCGCGGCCGCGAGCAGCCGCGCGATCACCGGGTCACCGGGCAGCCAGGCGGCCGCGGCGCACACGACCGCGGCGCCGGCGACCGCGGAGGGCGGCAGCAGCTTGTGCAGAGGCGGGGAATGGCGGTGACGTCCACGTGGCATGGCCTGAAATTTACCGTGCGTAGGCGTCATGTGGGGCGTCGGCCCGGCAATCTCTTGTCCACTTCTCGCCATCAGAAGTGGATATCCATGGTTCCGGTTCCGTTTCGGGCCGACTCCCCTCCCCCGCCGTCTACTTCTTGAGCAGCCCCTTCGTCTCCAGATACTCCTTGGCGACGTCCTCCGGCTTCGCCCGCTCGGCGTCCACCTTGCGGTTGAGTTCGGCGAGATCCGCTGTGGTCAGCACCTTGGTGATGCCGTCGAGCGCGGCGGCTATCTCCGGAGAGCCGGCGTCCTTGGCGTTGACCACGGGCAGCACGTTGTCGGCGTTCTGCAGCTTCTTGTCATCGGTGAGGAAGACGAGGCCGTAGCCGTCGATCGTGGCGTCCGTGGTGGTCGTCAGGACCAGCTGGTCCACCCCGTCCTTCACCGCCTGCTTGGCCTGCGGCGTACCGACGCCCTTGGGGTCGATCCCGGCCACGTCGATCCCGTACGTCTTCTTCAGACCGGGCGCGCAGAAGGGGCGCACCGCGCATTCGTCACCGGCGGCGATCTTGATCTTCAGCTTCGCGCGGCCGAGATCGGAAAGGGTCGTCAGCTTGTTCTTCTCGGCGAATTCCTTCGTCACCGCGAAGGCGTTCTGATCGACCGCCGCTCCGGCCGCGAGCACCTTCAGACCGCGCGGTTCGGCGAGCTTCCGCAGCGCGTCGACGGTGGCCGTCACGTCGCCCGAGGCGACCGGCTCGTCCTCGGGCGCCTTCGGCCCGTTCACCTTCGCGTTGAGGAATTCCGCGACCGTCGCCGCGTATTCCGGGACGACGTCGATCTCGCCCTTCTCCAGGGAAGGTTCGTACAGTTCGCGATTCTTCACCGTGGTGACGGACACCGAGTATCCGGCGGCCCGCAGCGACTGCGCGTACAGCTCGGCGAGGACCTTGGCCTCCGTGAAGGCGGCCGCGCCGACCACCAGCGAGCCCTTCTCCCCGCCGCCGGACCCGCCGGAGCTCCCGGAGTCCTTCTTCTTGCCCTCCTCCAGGCTGTCGCCGCCGCACGCCGCGAGGGCGGCGGTCAGCGCCGCCGTCCCCAGCAGCGCGCCCGCGATACGCGAGACCCTGTTCACGAGATCACCCATCCCAGTCAGCGTTCGGTAAGTCTTCCGTCGTGTGCGAAAAGGCGGTCCGCGGCCACCAGGACGCCCTCCACCAGGAGGGCGAGCAGCGCCACGAGGACGGCGCCCGCGACCACCTGCGCGGTGTCGTACGTGGCGAAGCCGGCCGTGATGATCCGGCCCAGGCCGCCCTGTCCGACCATCGCGGCGACCGTCGCCGTGGCGACCACCTGCACCGCGGCCGAGCCGACCCCGGTCATCACCACCGGCCGGGCCAGCGGGAGTTCGACCCGCCGGAAGATCTGACCGCCCGTCATCCCCATGCCCCGCGCGGCCCGCACGGCGGCCCGGTCGACCTCCCGCACCCCCACGTACGCGTTGGTGAGGAGCGGGGGCATCGCGAACAGCACCAGGGCCACCACCGTCGGCACATAGCCGGCGTTCCGCAAGGGCGACACCATGAACAGGGCGAGCACCGCGAAGACGGGGATCGCCCGCCCCACGTTCGACACGTTCACCGCGAGCGCCCCGCCCCGGCCGAGGTGGCCGAGCCACAGGCCGAGGGGAAGCGCGAGCGCCGAGGCGATCAGGAGCGCGGCCCCGCTCACGTACACGTGCTCGGCGAGCCGCTGCCCGATGCCGTCCTCGCCCGTCCAGTGCGCGCCGGTGGTGAGCCAGGCCCAGGCATCCGTCACGACCCCCACCTCACTCACCTCCCGGCGCGGTCCGTATCCGGGTCCACGGCGTCAACAGCCGCTGGAGGCCCAGGAGCAGCAGGTCGGCGGTGACGGCGAGCAGCACGCAGAGGACCGAGGCGGCGAGCATCTGCGCCTTGAAGAAGGTCGGCAGCGCGTCCTCGATGAGGTTGCCCAGGCCGCCGCGGCCGACGACCGAGCCGACCGTCGTCAGCGCGATCGTGGAGACCGTCGCCATCCGTATGCCCGCCATCAGGACCGGGAGCGCCAGCGGGAGTTCGACCTGCCAGAGCAGTCGCAGCGAGCCGTATCCCATGCCCCGGGCGGCCTCCCGCGTCTCGGCGGGCACGGCCGCGAGCCCCGCCAGGGTGTTCCGCACGAGGATCGTCAGCGCGTACAGCACGAGGCCGGTCACGACGAGCGCCGCCGAGAGCCCGAAGAAGGGCAGCAGCAACGAGAACATCGCGAGCGACGGCACCGTGTAGAGCAGGGTGGTCAGGCCGAGGACCGGGCCGGCGAACCGGGGCCGGGCGCGGACGAGCAGCGCCAGGGGCACCGCGACGGCGAGCGCGATCAGCACCGACGCGACCGTGATTCCCACATGCTGGAGCAGTGCGTCCGTCAACTCCTCGCCGCGCGTGCGCAGGTACTCACCGCAGATCCAGTCGTTCGCGACCAGACAGTTCGGCGCGCTCATCGTCCCTCCCCCCGGTTCGTCCACCCTCCCGAACGCTTGTGTGACGACCCTAACCCCCGCCACCGACAATCACCGGGATCCGCCACAATGCGGCAACACGCCCTTCACACGCCCCCGTCGAGCAGGGGACAGAATGGGGAACCATGATCCGGTTCGAACGCGTGACCAAGCGGTACGACGACGGCACCACCGCCGTCGACGACCTCTCCTTCGAGGTCGCCGAGGGCGAACTCGTCACCCTGGTCGGCCCGTCCGGCTGCGGCAAGACGACCACGATGATGATGGTCAACCGGCTCGTCGAGCCGACCTCCGGCCGCGTCCTCGTCGACGGGAAGGACATCGCCGGCGTCGACCCGGTCGCCCTGCGCCGCAAGATCGGCTACGTCATCCAGCAGGTCGGGCTCTTCCCCCACCGCACGGTCCTCGACAACACCGCGACCGTCCCCGCCCTCCTCGGCTGGAAGAAGGCCGCCGCACGCGCGCGTGCCGCCGAACTCCTCGACCTCGTCGGCCTCGACCCGGCCGTGTACGGCTCCCGCTACCCCGCCCAGCTCTCCGGCGGCCAGCGCCAGCGCGTCGGCGTCGCCCGCGCCCTCGCCGCCGACCCGCCCGTCCTCCTCATGGACGAGCCCTTCGGCGCCGTCGACCCGGTCGTCCGCGAGCGCCTCCAGAACGAGTTCCTCGCGCTCCAGGCCACCGTCCGCAAGACCGTCCTCCTCGTCACCCACGACATCGAGGAGGCCGTCCGCATGGGCGACCGCATGGCCGTCTACGGACAGGGCCGCATCGAACAGTTCGACACGCCCGCCACCGTCCTCGGCTCCCCCGCCACCCCGTACGTCGCGGACTTCGTCGGCAGCGACCGCGGCCTCAAGCGGCTCGCGGTCACCCCCGTCACCGAAGCCGACCTCGACCTCTGGAAGGGAAGCCGCGAAGGGCACGTCGGAGGCCCCGAGGAGCACGAGGACGGCACCCGTGTCCCCCTCGGGACCTCCCTCAAGGACGCCCTCGCCGTACTCCTCCAGCACGACACCGGCCGCCTCACCGTCACCGGCGACGACGGCCGGCCGCTCGGCGTCCTCACCCCGGCCGGCGTCCACCGCGCCCTGCGCCGGGCCTCGGCACCCTCGGACAGGCCCCAGGACCTGTCCGAGGGGTCAGGGCCTAGGTCGCGCTGAGCTTCCCGGCCATCCACACCAGACCCGGCGGGATCTCCCGGTTCCACGTGTTGAAGTTGTGGCCGCCGCTCTCCAGGAGGATCGACGAGACCTCCGCCGGGCTCTTCACCTTCCGGATGAACTCCCGCGTCCCCTTCAGATTGCCCTCGCCCCGCTTCGACGACGTCACCAGGAACGACGAGCTCCCCTGCTGCCCGTGGTCCAGGCTCCACAGCAGGTCACCCCGCTTGCGCAGCTCGTCGTCCCCGTGGAACAGATCCCCGGTCGTGACGTCCTCCGCCGCCTTGTAGTACGCGGAGAAGCCCGCCCCCGCCGCGAACCGGTCCGGGTGGTGCAGTGCGATCTTCAGCGCGCAGTAACCGCCCGTCGAGTTCCCCATGAACCCCCAGTTCCGCGGCTGCGTCCCCACCCGGTACATCCCCGAGACCGCCTTCGGCAGGTCCTCCGAGAAGAAGGTCTCCGTCTGCGGACCCCCCGGAACGTCCACGCACTCGGTGTCCCGCGGCGGCGCCACCGTCGGCCGCAGCATCACCAGGATCATCGGTTGCATCCGCCCGTCCTTCGCCTGGGCGTACGCCGTCCTCGGATACTTGAGCCCCTTGATCAGGTTCTCCGCCGTCCCCGGATACCCCGTGAGCACCACCGCGGCCGGGAACGTGCGCTTCGCGTACCGCGCCTGGAAGTACTCCGGCGGCAGATACACATAGGCCGGCGAGACGATCTTCGACCGCTCGCCCGCCACCACGACCTTCTGGATCTGCCCCCCGACCGACGGACGGCCGCCCCCCGGCACGTCCAGCGCCTGCGTCCCCACGACCTTCACGTCCTTCGAGCCGGTCGCGTGGTCGACGACCACCCCCATCTCCTGCTCCTGCCCGAACAGGTCGGCCCACGAGCCGTAGAAGAGGAACGACCGGTTCGCCGCCAGACCCACCGCCGCGAACAGCGCCACCTGGGTGGCGAGGAGCAGCCCCACCCGGCCCACGACCTGCCGCCAGCCGTGCCGCGCGAGCCTCGGCCACAGCCAGACCGTGGCCAGGAACAGGGCCACGGCCAGCACGACGGCCGACACGAGGACTTTGTCGCTGGTGAGACCCATGAGACGACCGAGCCTTCTTTCCGAGATTTTCCTGTGCACGAATGAACCCGGTCCCGTACGCCGCCGTCATAGAAGGCGCACCAGCCGAGACGGCCCGCCGAACGCACCGCAGGGCCCGACCGGAGTCAAAGACCCTGCGCAGGACCACGGGAAGTACGGGAAGCCATGTCTGTCACGGTAGATGGGGACAAATCGGGATTGGTTCCGGTTCGGGTGCGGCGGATTCTCCGTGGCCCCCGCCCCGAGAAGGTCCCGGCCCTCGTCGGCACGGCCTGCACCCTCATCGGCCTCATCGACATCGCCGCCGGAGTCTTCCCCCGCTTCCGCGCGAGCCGCATGCACGCCGTCGCCGAAGTCCTCCCCGGCACCCTCGGCCCCCTCTCCGCCGCCCTCTCCCTGAGCGCCGGCGTCCTCCTCCTGCTCCTCGCGCACGGCCTCAAGCGCCACAAGCGCCGCGCCTGGCGCGCCGCCGTCGTCCTCCTCCCCCTCGGCGCCGCCGCCCAGTTCGTCTGGCGCCACTCCGTCCTCGGCACCCTCCTCTCCCTCGCCCTCCTCACCCTCCTCGTACGCCACCGGGGTGAATTCACCGCCCTCCCCGACCCCCGCAGCCGCTGGCGGGCCCTCGCCAACTTCGTCGTCATGGGCGCCGGATCCATCGCCCTCGGCCTCGTCATCGTCAGCGCCCACCCGCACCGCGTCGTCGGCAGCCCGAGCCTCGCCGACCGCCTCGAACACGTCCTGTACGGCCTCTTCGGCGTCGAAGGCCCCGTCGCCTACACCGGCAACGTCGACTGGACCGTCGGCTACTCACTCGGCGCCCTCGGCATGCTCACCGCCCTCACCACCATCTACCTGGCCTTCCGCCCCGAACACCCCGCCGCCCGCCTCACCGACGACGACGAGACCCGGCTCCGCGCCCTCCTCGACCGGCACGGCGGCCGCGACTCCCTCGGCCACTTCGCGCTCCGCCGCGACAAGGGCGTCGTCTTCTCCCCCAGCGGCAAGGCCGCCGTCTGCTACCGCGTCGTCTCCGGCGTCATGCTCGCCAGCGGCGACCCCATCGGCGACGTCGAGGCCTGGCCCGGCGCCATCGAACGCTTCATGGACGAGGCCAAGGCCCACTCCTGGACCCCCGCCGTCATGGGCTGCTCCGAGACCGGCGGCCAGGTCTGGACCCGCGAGACCGGCCTCGACGCCCTCGAACTCGGCGACGAGGCGGTCGTCGACGTCGCGGATTTCTCCCTCTCCGGCCGGGCCATGCGCAACGTCCGCCAAATGGTCAAGCGCATCGAACGCAACGGCTACACCACCCGGGTCCGCCGGGTCCGTGACCTCGACGACGAAGAACTCGAACGCGTCCGCCGCGCCGCCGCCGCCTGGCGCGGCACCGACACCGAACGCGGCTTCTCCATGGCCCTCGGCCGCATCGGCGCCCCCGGTGACGGCGACGCCGTCATAGCGACCGCCCACAAAGAGGACGATCCCGGCGGTACGGACTCCCCCTACGGCGACCTCAAGGCGATCATCCACTTCGTGCCCTGGGGCCCCGACGGCATGTCCCTCGAACTCATGCGCCGCGACCGCTCCGCCGACCCCGGCATGAACGAGCTCCTCATCGTCGCCGCCC
>NZ_MWIG01000670.1:0-318 GCF_002156145.1 Streptomyces sp. NRRL B-24572
CGACGGTGAGCAGCCGCTGCCGGTCCCAGGTCTCCAGGAGCATCCCGCCGACGTTCAGGACGAAGGCGGCGACGAACGCGGCCAGTGCCCGCCCGGCGCTGGCGACGTACCGGCCGGACGACCAGCCGAGCACGATGAGCAGGGGCCCGAGGCCGGGCAGGAAGGGTGCGAGGCCGGCGGTCAGGACGAGTACGCCCGCGGGGAGTCTGCGCCGTGTCAGCGACAGCACGGCCGCGCCCATGGCGACCGCGGCCAGCCGCCATCCCTCGCCGCCGAGGAGTTCCTCGGTGCCCGCGGCGAGCAGCGCGACGACCACGG
>NZ_MWIG01000670.1:390-1338 GCF_002156145.1 Streptomyces sp. NRRL B-24572
GACCTACGGGGCTTCCGTCTGGTGCGCGAGGGGGGAGTTGAACCCCCACGCCCTTGCGGGCACTGGAACCTGAATCCAGCGCGTCTGCCTATTCCGCCACCCGCGCATTGGGTGGTCTCCCTGCCCTCTCACTTTTCAGTGGGAGCGCCTGGCGACATCTGAAGATTAGCACGTCGCAGACCGTGGATTCACATCCGTTGTTTCGCCCCCGCTCCCGGAGAACAAGGAGAGGGGGAGGAGGGGATGGAGTGAGGAGGAGCGAGGAGGGGAGGGACCCGAGGCCGGAGGAGAGAAGAAGGAAGCGCGAAGGAGGAGAGAAGGAGGGGAGAAGGAGGGAGGAAGGGGACGGACCGCCCCGGAACCCCGGCCCGCGCCTCCGCTCCCACAGCCGGGTGCGGGACACTGTCCACAGGCCGCCTCTACGATCCGTGGGGAAAGCCTGTGAGAGGTGACACTCGTCCACAGGGCAGAGAAGGGGAACCAGCCGATTTCCCGACGCGTGGATACGATCAGTAAGCAGTACCAGGGCGACAACGACGGAGGAGGTGCCCCATGGGAGTCCTGAAGCGTTTCGAGCAGCGTCTCGAAGGTCTGGTCAACGGCACCTTCGCCAAGGTCTTCAAGTCCGAGGTCCAGCCCGTCGAGATCGCCGGCGCGCTCCAGCGCGAGTGCGACAACAACGCGACGATCTGGAACCGCGAGCGGACCGTCGTCCCCAACGACTTCATCGTGGAGCTGAGCACGCCGGACTACGAGCGTCTCAGCCCCTACTCGGGCCAGCTCGGCGACGAGCTCGCCGGCCTGGTCAGGGACTACGCGAAGCAGCAGCGGTACACCTTCATGGGCCCGATCAAGGTCCACCTGGAGAAGGCCGAGGACCTCGACACCGGCCTGTACCGCGTCCGCAGCCGCACGCTGGCGTCGAGTACGTCACAGCCGCAGCCGCCC
>NZ_MWIG01000671.1:0-5628 GCF_002156145.1 Streptomyces sp. NRRL B-24572
CCGTACGACGGCCTGCTCCAGCTGCTCCTTCGAGCCCCGTACGAAGACGTACTCGGCGAAGCCGGTGGTGCGGTGGGGCGTGATGTTCGGATTGAGCGTGACGGTGTCACCCGCCTCGAACCCGCTGCGGGACCCCGCGAAGAAGACGGAGCCCACGAGCTCGTGGCCGAACAGCGGCCCCCGGTCCTCGGGGACGTCGCGCGAGCCGAGGATCTCCTTGACGTCGGCGCGGCAGATGCCCATGTGGTCGGGCCTGATGACGACGGTGTCGTCACCGAGCGTCTCGTGCGGGAAGGCGTGCGCGCCGAAGCTCACCACGCCGTCCCTCAGCCTGGTCGTCTCGTACGTCGACGGAACGGTGGACATGTCAGCTCCTTGGGTGGTCCGGGGCAGTGGCCGGCAGCTCCGCCCGCGCGGCGCGGACGCGGGCCCGCCCGATGTCGAGGGCGAGGCGCCGGAGGTCGCCGTCGCGGTAGTCGTTCTCGAGGACCAGCGCGTCGGGGGACGCGCCCGTGTGTGCGAGGAGGGCGGCGAGGGCCTCCCACACCCCGCCGTCCCCGTCCCCGAGCAGCTCCCGGCCCACGACGCCGCCGGTGCCGTCCTTGAGGTGGACCTGCGGCGCGATCCACGGGTGCGTCGCCTCGATCAGTGCCAGGACGTCGACCCCGTACACCCGCGGGTTGTACGTGTCGAGCACCAGCCGGAAGGAGGGGACGGCCACCTGCTCCACGAGGGCGCGCGCGGCGGCGGGACGCAGGGCGTTCTCGCCGGCCAGGAGCAGTCCGCGCGCGTCGGCCTCCCGGGCAGCCCAGGCCAGGACGTCCGCGGTGCGCCTCAGGTCGTCCGGGCCGTCGATGGCGCTGCGGCGGAAGCTCGGGACGAACGCCAGGGGCGCGCCCAGGGCCCGGGCCGTGTCCAGGACGCGGACCAGGACGCGCCGGGCGCGCAGCGCGTCCCGGCTGCCGGCCGGCGCCGTGAGCCCGATGTCGTTGAGGGTGTTGCCCGCGACCCCGAGCAGCTCCACGCCGTGCGCGGCGCAGTCGTCACGGAGCCGGTCCACGGTGCCCGGCGTGTCGAGCCACGGCCCCCGGCCCGGGCCGCCGAGGTCGAGCTGGAGGCCGTCGGCGCCCGCCCGCCGGGCCAGCGCGGCGGCGCCGAAGTGGTCCCCCGGCAGCCGCCAGCCGGCGAGTCCCACCCGGGGGGACCGGGTCACGACGCCGTCCGCGCGGTGAGGGCCCGGCTCTGGGAGACGGGCATCCCGTCACCGACCGGACGCCAGGCGCCGGAGCCGTCGACCACGAGGTGCGCGCCGTGCAGTCCGGCACCGGACGTCGCCGCCAGCTCGCGGGCCAGCGGTCCGAAGCCGGTCGGCGTCATGTAGGTGCTGTAGTCGAAGTCCTCGGGGCGGCGGCGCCGGATCCCGGGGGTGTCGACCATGCCGGCGGGGAGGGCCTGGACGATGCGCAGGGCCTCCCCGCCGGGCGATTCGGCGCTCTCCTCCTGGGCGACGGAGTCGAGCAGCGCCGAGGCGGCGGCCTTCGAGGCGGCGTACCCGGACCGGCCGGGACCCGCGTTGTAGACGACCTCGGAGGAGATCCCGAGGAGCACGCCGGGGGAGTCGGGGCGGCGCAGCGCCGGGAGCGTCCGGTCCAGCGTCAGCCAGAGGCCGTGCAGGTTGACGTCGATCTGGCGGCGCCACTCGGCCACGTCGCAGTCCCGGAACAGGGCGCGCCCGGCGCCGTAGTGGACCGCCGAGTAGCAGACGGCGCGCAGGGGTTCCGCCGCCGCCGCGTCCAGGGCCTCGACGACCCGGTCGGGGTCCGTGAGGTCCACGGCCGTCCAGCGGAGCCGGTCGGCACCCGGGCCGGCCGGGGCGGACCTGCTGAGCACCGTCACGTCGAGGCCCGCGTCGGCCCAGGCGTCGGCGATGCCGCGGCCTATGCCCGTCGAGCCGCCGATCACCAGCGCGCGGCGGTCGTTCTGACCTTGTGCTGTCACCATCTCTCCTTGAGTGGGGCCGGTGCCGGGGCGAAGCGCACGGCGAGTTTGAGGAGCCGGTTCCCGTCGACGGTCCGTCGGCGGCCGACCGAGAGGTCGTTCATGATGCGGGCGGCCTCGGCGGGCTCCACGACGTGGGTCACCAGGTCGCGGTAGAGCTCCGGGTGGCGCCACAGCTCGGCGGCGGCCTCCAGGAGGTGGCCGTTGCCCACGCCGCGGTGGCCGGTCAGCCGGACGCGCCGGCCCTCGGCCGTGGTCGCCTCGGTGAACACCGCCGGCACGGGGCGCCCGGCGCAGTTGGCGGCCCGCACCGCCGCGAGGTCGACCCCGGGCAGGAGGTCACTGTCGGCGCCCGGCGGGAGGCCGCCGAACAGGTCGACGGTCAGGTCGCCGCCGCCGAGCCGCAGGGCGGAGGCGAGGGCGTCCAGGGTCCCGTCGCGCGGGGTGGCGAGCAGGGCGGCCGTGGGCCCGTCGCCGACCGGCGGCAGCCCGCCCGGGGCCGCGCCGCCCACCGGCTCCGTGCCGGGAACGGGGTGCCGTTCGCTCCACCGGCGCCCCTCGGGCGTGTGGTGCACGAGCAGGACGCGGACGTCCGCCCCGAGCAGGCCGCGGGCGGCGCGCACGGCGAGCTGGCCGATGTTCCCGTCGCCGTACACGACCAGGGTGCGCGGGCGGGCCGCCGCCAGGAGGCCGAGGGCGTACCGTACGGCCGCCAGCGGTTCGACGAGGGTGCCGAGCTCGGCGTCGGGCACCTGCTCCAGGGGGACGACGAGGCCGCCCCGCACCGCCGTGGCGGGGATGAGGGTGAACTCCTGGAGCAGGCCGTCGACGTTGTGCCCGAGCAGGAAGGACGGGTCGTCCCCGTGGGTCGGGTTGACGACGACGGGGGTGCCGGGCGCCAGGGACCCGGGGACGCCCGGGCCGGCGGCGACCACCCGGGCGACGCCCTCGTGGCCGATGACGGGCGCCGGGTCGTCGCGCAGCCCGCGCAGCATCTGGATGTCCGTCCCGCACAGCCCCGCCACCGGGGTGGTCACCAGCAGTTCACCCGGGGAGGGGCACGGGGTGGGGCGCAGGCGCAGCCGGACCTTCCCCGCCTCGCGGACGAGCGCCCGGTGGCTGGCAATGTCCTCCGGCGCCGTCATGCCGCCGCCCCGGAGGGCGCGGACACGACCGGGACCGCGGGAGCGGCGGCCGTCGCGGCGTGGGCCGCGATCCCCGCGCCCACCAGGCCGTCGGCCTCCCCGGGGGCGGTGACGGTGATGCGCCGCTCCCACCAGTCGGGGGTGTGCTCGCTGGTCAGGTACAGCCCCTGCCGGGCGAGGGACCTCAGCAGGGCGCGCCGGTAGTGGTCGCCGAGGCCGTGCACGACGCCGCCGGTCAGGACCGCCTCGTCGATCTCGGGATCGAGGCACAGGGCGGTGCGCAGGACGTCCGCGACGGGAGCGGTGACCGCGTCGAGCAGTTCGCCCGCGAGGGCGTCCCGCTCGTCGAGGGCCCCGCGCAGCGCCTCCTCGAAGCCGAGGCCGCCGGCCGTCAGGGCACCGAGCCGGGACTCCGACCAGCGGCCGGGCTCCCGCTCCTTGAGGACGTCCGCGGCCCGCGCGATGCCGGGGCCGGAGGAGTACGCCGCCAGGTGCCCCGGCTTCCCGCAGTCGCAGGTCGCTTCGAGCGGCCGTCCGGCCAGTTCCGCGTGGGCCGGCAGATGGCCGATCTCGCCCTGCAGCCCGCTGCTGTCCACCGGGATCAGGCCCCGCCGCCGGTCGATGACGCGGCAGGCGATGCCCGAACTGACGGTGGCCAGCAGGATCTTGCGGTGCGCGCCGCGGCCGGGATGCGCGGCGGCGTGCAGCAGCGCGGCCGTGACGTCGTTGACGATGTGCCAGTCGACGTCGCGGCGCCGGGCCGTGAGCGCCGCCCGCAGGTCGTACGGCTCGCTGTGCTCGCCCCACAGGGGCGCGGAGGCGTAGACGAGGCCGGAGCGGTGGTCGAGCGCGGCGCCGAAGGAGACGCCGGCCACGGCGCCCGGGGTCTCCGGCACCGCGTCGCACAGGTCCTTGACCATCATGGCCCGGAGCTCGGCGACGCCGGCGCGGGGGAAGCGCCTGAAGCTGGGGGAGGGGCGCGAAGTGCGGGCGCGCAGTTCGCCCCCGGGCAGCCACCACGCCTGGCGGATGTGGGTACCGCCGACGTCGAAGACGGTGACGGCGGCGCTCATATCGCGGCGCCGGCGAGCTCGCCGTTCCTGGTGGCCTTCCATCCGGTGACGAAGTCCAGCGCGCGGCCGAGCTCTTCCGGGGTGAGGTCGTTGGCGAAGACCACGGATCCGATGCCCCGGGTGAGGGGCACGCGCTGGAGCCCGTCGCGGTGCTTGACCGCGTCCCCCAGGGCCTCTTCGAGGAGTTCCCGGGTGAAGGTCGGGTGGGCGACGGGCAGGCCGAGGGCCTGCATCAGCCTCAGCGCCCGGTCGGTGTCCTCCTCCGACAGGTGCCCGCGCAGGTGGGCGAGGGCGAGGCAGATCGCCATGTCGACGGCCACGGCCTCGCCGTGCAGCAGAGGGGGGTCGGCCCGCAGTTCCAGGGAGGGGCTGAAGGTGTGGCCGTAGTCGACCGACCTCTCCAGGACCTGCTCCCAGAGGTTGGGCTCCAGCTCGTCGAGCATGCCGGAGATCGCCCTGGACAGGACCTCGCTCACCGCGGAGCCGCAGCCGGCCAGGGTGTCGGAGGTGATGGTGCCGGCGGTGGCCTCCAGCAGGTCGAAGAGGGCGGCGTCCTTGACCAGCGCCATCTTGACGATCTCGGCCATGCCGTTGGCCACGTGCCGCGGGTCGATGGTACGGAGGAACTCGGGGTCGATCAGGGCGAGTTCCGGTGCGAAGTAGGAGCCCAGGCGGTTCTTGTGGTGACCGTAGTTGATCCCGGTCTTGACCCCGATGCCCGCGTCGATCTGGCCGATCAGCGTGGTGGGGACGCGGATGTAGGGCACGCCGCGGCGGTACATGCTCGCGGCGAAGCCGACGATGTCCAGGACGACGCCGCCGCCGACGGCGACGACCTTCTCGGCGCGGCGCAGGATCCCCATGCGCGACATGGCCTCGGTGACGAGGATGGCCTGTTCCAGGTACTTCGCCTCCTCGTCGCCCTGGACGACCTGCCAGGTCGCCTCGATCCGCCAGTGGGCGAAGTACGCCTCGAACCGGTCCCGGTAGAGCGCGTCGACGGTGGCGTCGATGACCACGAGGGAGCGGAAGGGGCGTCCCCAGCCGCCGCCGCAGGCGTGGGCGAGGGTGGGGTTCTCGGGGTCGAGCAGCCCGCGCACCATGCTGACGCTGTAGGCGACGGGCTGTTTGGCCCGTACGTTCCAGTGCAGCCCGGGGGGCTTGGGAAGGTCGGCGGTCGAATTCAGGCCGGCGGGCCGGGGCGTTGCGGTACCAGGCATGGCGGGACCTCCACGGATTCGATGGGGACCAATGGCGGCAAACCGTCCGAAGCGGGCCGGCCATCGAGTTCGAACGCTAGGTCGTCACATGAATGCATTTCAACGTGACCGTGGTCACAGTAGATGCATTCACATGCATGGAAATGAGCGTGCCGGAACCGGACCGGCGGGACTCGGGGGAGAGTGCGGGAG
>NZ_MWIG01000672.1:0-4676 GCF_002156145.1 Streptomyces sp. NRRL B-24572
GACGTCATCGTCGGCAAGGGCCCCGGCGCCACCGCCATCCCGCTGGAGCTGCCGCCGTTCACCCTGGTCGGCGCCACCACCCGGGCGGGCCTCCTGCCGCCGCCGCTGCGCGACCGCTTCGGCTTCACCGGCCACATGGAGTTCTACGAGCCGGCCGAGCTCCAGCGCGTCATCCACCGCTCCGCCGGACTCCTCGACGTGGAGATCGACCCCGACGGCGCCGCCGAGATCGCCGGCCGCTCCCGCGGCACGCCCCGCATCGCCAACCGCCTGCTGCGCCGGGTGCGGGACTACGCCCAGGTCAGGGCCGACGGAGTGATCACCCGACAGGTCTCCGAGGCGGCCCTGAGCGTGTACGAGGTGGACAGCCGCGGCCTCGACCGGCTCGACCGCGCCGTCCTGCAGGCCCTGCTCAAGCTCTTCGGCGGCGGACCGGTCGGCCTGTCCACCCTCGCCGTCGCCGTCGGGGAGGAGCGCGAGACCGTCGAGGAGGTCGCCGAACCCTTCCTCGTACGCGAAGGACTGCTGGCCCGCACGCCCCGTGGTCGGGTCGCCACTCCGGCGGCATGGACGCACCTCGGACTCGTTCCGCCGCAGGCAGCGGGCCCGGCGGCGACACCAAGCGGACAACAGGGGCTCTTCGGGGCGTGACGGTGCTGACACTCGCCCGGACCGGAACCAGGGTGCGATGCTGGACGTTGTTCCATCGATGCGGACTCGCCTAGACTCCGCCGTTGCCGCCCTTTCTGGTCGGCGCGCCCACCCCCGAAGATCAGGCCGCGGGTTCTCCGCGACCGTGCGAAGGAAACCCGTCCCGTGAGCATCGTGACTCTCCTCCCCTTCATCGTCCTCATCGGGGCCATGTTCCTGATGACCCGCTCTGCCAAGAAGAAGCAGCAGGCGGCGGCGCAGATGCGCAACGAGATGCAGCCCGGCACCGGCGTACGGACGATCGGGGGGATGTACGCCACGGTCAAGGAGATCGGCGACGAGACCGTTCTCCTCGAGGTCGCGCCCGGCGTGCACGCGGTCTACGCCAAGAACGCGATCGGGGCGGTCCTCGACGACTCCGAGTACAACCGGATCGTCCACGGCGACGACGAGGAGTCGGACTCCGACACCGTCGTCCCGGACGACGCCTCCTCGCTGACCGAGGCCGTCGAGGCCACGGACGCGGAGACCGTCGAGGACGCGCCGAAGGCCGACCTGACGAAGAAGTCGGACGCGGCCGAGGCCGCCGCCGAGGGTCAGAAGGACGGCAAGGCCGACGGCGAGACCGACGCGAAGTAGTCGCGGCCGGGGACCGCGCCCACGCCCACCGGCGAGCGCGGTCCCCGGAACGGTTCCACGTCTGCGGGGGCAGGTCCCCACACACACTTCGTGGCCGTCTCACGCATACCCGGCGTGAGGCGGTTGGACAGGGAGATACGACAGGTGGCAGCACCGAAGAAGGGCCGAAGGCCGGCGGGGGGACAGAGCCGTCCGGGCCGCGCCCTGGCACTCATCCTGATCGCCATGGTCGCGCTCACCGGCGGGATGTTCTGGTCGGGGCACACCACCCCGCGCCTCGGCATCGACCTCGCCGGCGGTACGTCGATCACGCTCAAGGCGAAGGCCGAGCCCGGCCAGGAGTCGGCGGTCAACGAGACCAACATGAACACGGCGGTCGGCATCATCGAGCGCCGTGTCAACGGTCTGGGTGTCTCCGAGGCCGAGGTTCAGACGCAGGGCGCCGAGAACATCATCGTCAACATCCCTCGCGGGACGAACGAGAAGCAGGCCCGCGAGCAGGTCGGCACCACCGCCCAGCTCTACTTCCGGCCTGTCCTCGCCGTCGCGGCCGCCACGCCGCAGACGGCGCCGAGCGCCACGCCCTCCGGCAAGCCCTCGGGCTCGCCGAAGCCGTCCGCCTCCGCCTCCTCCGGCGCGACGGTCGGTGAGAAGTCGGCGACCCCGACGACCACCGCCTCCCCGCAGGGCCGTGCGCTCACCGAGGCCCTCAAGGCCCCGAGCCCCACGCCCACGGCGAGCTCCTCCGCGAAGCCGAAGGCCACCGGGACCCCGTCGGCGACCCCGAAGCCCGACCCCGCCACCGCGGCGCTCCAGCAGAAGTTCGCCACCCTGAACTGCCTCGACCCCAAGGCGCGCACCGCCGCCGGCCAGGGCGTCAAGTCGACCGAACCCACCGTGGCCTGCGGCAAGAGCGGCAAGGACGCGAACGGCAAGGACGTGTGGGAGAAGTACCTCCTCGGCCCGGCCGAGGTGGACGGCAAGGACGTCGACAAGGCCAAGGCCGGCCTGGACCAGCGCACCGGCCAGTGGATCGTGGACATGGAGTTCACGGACGCCGGCTCGAAGAAGTTCCAGTCGATCACCAGCAAGCTGTCGCAGCAGACCGAGCCGCAGAACCAGTTCGCGATCGTCCTGGACGGCGAGGTCGTCTCCGCGCCCCGCGTCCAGACCACGCTGAGCGCCAGCGCCCAGATCTCCGGCAGTTTCACCCAGCAGTCCGCCCAGGACCTCGGCAACGTCCTGTCCTACGGCGCCCTGCCGCTCGCCTTCCAGACCCAGAGCGTCGACACCGTCACCGCCGCGCTCGGCGGGGACCAGCTGCAGGCCGGCCTCATCGCCGGCGCCATCGGTCTCGGCCTGGTCATCATCTACCTGGTCGCCTACTACCGCGGCCTGTCGCTGATCGCCATCCTCAGCCTCGGCGTCTCCGCGCTCCTCACCTATGTGCTCATGGCCCTGCTCGGCCCGGCCATCGGCTTCGCGCTGAACCTGCCGGCCGTCTGCGGCGCCATCGTCGCCATCGGCATCACCGCGGACTCGTTCATCGTCTACTTCGAGCGCATCCGCGACGAGCTCCGCGAGGGCCGCACGCTCCGCCCGGCCGTCGAGCGCGCCTGGCCGCGCGCCCGCCGCACCATCCTGGTCTCCGACTTCGTGTCGTTCCTGGCCGCGGCCGTGCTGTTCATCGTGACCGTCGGCAAGGTCCAGGGCTTCGCGTTCACGCTCGGCCTGACCACCCTGCTCGACATCGTCGTGGTGTTCCTCTTCACCAAGCCGGTCATGACGCTGCTCGCCCGGACCAAGTTCTTCGGCAACGGTCACGCCTGGTCCGGTCTGGACCCGAAGCGCCTCGGCGCCAAGCCGCCGCTGCGCCGCACCCGCCGTACCCACGCCCCCGTCGACACGAAGGAGGCGTGAGATGTCGAAGCTCGGCAATCTCGGCGCCCGGCTCCACCGCGGTGAGGTCGGTTACGACTTCATCGGCAAGCGCAAGATCTGGTATGGCCTGTCCATCCTGATCACGATCACCGCCATCGTCGCCCTGGCCGTCCGCGGCCTCAACATGGGCATCGAGTTCCAGGGCGGTGCCGTCTTCACCACCCCGAAGACGGACGTCTCCGTCAGCCAGGCCCAGACGTACGCGGAAGAGGCCTCCGGCCACGACGCGATCGTCCAGGAGCTCGGCAGCGGCTCCCTGCGCATCCAGGTCGGCGGCCTCGACACCGACAAGTCCGACCAGGTCCGCGCGGAGCTCGCCAAGGACCTGAACGTCCCCGAGGACAAGATCGCGGCCGAGCTCGTCGGCCCCAGCTGGGGCGAGCAGATCGCCACCAAGGCCTGGACCGGCCTCGGGGTCTTCATGATCCTCGTGGTGATCTACCTGGCCATCGCCTTCGAGTGGAGGATGGCGGTCGCGGCACTCGTCGCCCTCATCCACGACCTCACGATCACGGTGGGCATCTACTCCCTGGTCGGCTTCGAGGTCACCGTCGGTACGGTCATCGGTCTGCTGACGATCCTCGGCTACTCGCTGTACGACACCGTCGTCGTCTTCGACTCCCTCAAGGAGCAGACGAAGGACATCACGAAGCAGACCCGCTACACCTACAGCGAGCTGGCCAACCGCTCGATCAACGGCACCCTGGTCCGTTCGATCAACACCACCGTCGTCGCGCTGCTGCCGGTCGCCGGTCTGCTCTTCATCGGTGGCGGCGTCCTCGGCGCCGGCATGCTCAACGACATCTCGCTGTCGCTGTTCGTGGGCCTCGCCGCGGGTGCGTACTCCTCGATCTTCATCGCCACCCCGCTCGTGGCGGACCTCAAGGAGCGCGAGCCCTCGATCAAGGCGCTCAGGAAGCGCGTCCTGGCCAAGCGCGCCAGCGCCGCCGCCAAGGGCGAGTCGCTGGACGCGGCGGACGACCTGCCCTCCGAGGCCGCCGTTGTGGGCCCCCGGGCGGGCCGTCGCGGCGCCCAGGAGCGCCGAGGATGACCGCCGAGGCCCAGGACGTCACCGAGCTCCTGCTCAGCCGCATCCGTGACGTCCCCGACTACCCGAAGCCGGGCGTGCTGTTCAAGGACATCACGCCGCTGCTCGCGGACCCGGCGGCGTTCACGGCCCTCACCGACGCCCTCGCCGCGTTGTGCTCCGCGCACGGCGCGACGAAGATCGTCGGCCTGGAGGCCCGCGGCTTCATCCTGGCCGCCCCGGTGGCCGTCCGCGCGGGTCTGGGCTTCGTCCCGGTCCGCAAGGCCGGCAAGCTCCCCGGGGCGACGCTCAGCCAGGCGTACGAGCTGGAGTACGGCACCGCCGAGATCGAGGTGCACGCCGAGGACCTGGCCGCGGGCGACCGCGTCATGGTCATCGACGACGTCCTCGCCACCGG
>NZ_MWIG01000672.1:4706-5026 GCF_002156145.1 Streptomyces sp. NRRL B-24572
GCGCCCTTCCGCGTTCTCTGAACATCCCCCGGCCGCACGGCGCTGCCCCTCCGGGAGCGGTCCGAAACCCGGGCACGTGAGCACAGCCACTCTTGGCTCGATACCATGGCCTTTCCGGGCCTGACCGGGGGACCCGGAACCGCACGAGGAGCGCTCTTGCCAGACGAGGCCCAGTCACTCTCCGCCGCGCAGCCCGACCCGAAGGCCGAAAAGGCCGCGCCGGGGACCGGCACGCCCCAGAACAAGCCAGCGGAGACCAGGCCCACGCCTGCTGCGCCCGCCCCCCCGCCCGCCTCGCCCGGCTCGGCCTCCAGCGCTCC
>NZ_MWIG01000673.1:0-6216 GCF_002156145.1 Streptomyces sp. NRRL B-24572
CGGACGGACGGTGACCAGGGGCGGTACGGGGGTGGTGGTCGCGGTGACCGTGGCGCGGGGCGCGGCGTCCTGCCGTACCGGCTCCGTGGGCTCCGAACGCAGCCGGGTGCCGATGGAGAAGAGGGCGTCCGCCACCGGGTTGTCGAGGCTGACCGGGTGCCGGCCCTTGGCGTAGTAGCCGAAGCCGAGCGAGGCCAGGGTCCGGGAGGTCACGTCCGACGTGAGGCTGCTGTAGTAGTCGGCGCCCTGCCCTCCGACGAGCAGCACGTCGTTGCCTCCGGGGACCTCGCCGGGGTCCGTGCGGTGGCGGGGCCAGGCGTCCGCGCGGGCCACCTCGGCGGCGGCGGACGCGTGCCAGGGGCCGATCCGGGGCGACCAGGAGACCTTGCTCCGCTGCTGCTCCTCGATCCGCTTCCCGGTGACGGCCACCTCGCCCGCCTGCGCGGCGACGAGCAGGACGACGGCGAGGACGGGGAGGACGCGCGCGGTGGACCGGCGGATGCCGGCCGAACCGGGGAGTACGCGCGCGGTGGACGGGCCGTCACCGGCCGAATCGGGGAGTACGCGCGCGTGGTCGCGGCGGTCGCCGACCGAGGCGAGGGCGACGGCGGTCAGGGCGAGGAGCGCGGCCGCGCCGAAGGCGGGGAAGGTCCACCGATCGATGTCGACGCTCCCCCGGGCCGCCCACGCCAGGGCCCCGAGCAGCCCCAGGCCCGCGAGGAGCTCGACCGGCCGGGGGACGCCCCGGGCGACGGAGAACCAGGCGGCGATGAGCAACAGGCCGCACAGGACGAAGGTCTGACGGTACGGAATGCCGTTGGGCGAGGCGCCCGCGTGCCACAGGAGGTGGGTGGGTTCCCACTGGAGGGAGAGCGTCACCAGGACGACCGCGGCCGTCAAGCCGACCCGTACGCGCGGGGCGACGGCCCGGTTGAAGGGCAGCGTCAGGGCGAGCGCGAGGGCGGGCGTGCCGATGAACAGGGCCGGGCTGGCGACGCTCGCGGTGGCGGGCAGGAACCGGGCGAGGACGTCCGTCCAGGGGGCCGGTGCGAAGACGGTCTCAGGGGTGGGGTCGGCGACCTTCGTGGCGAGGAAGACGACCACGACGAGCGGCGCGGCGAGCCCGATGCCGATGAGGACGCCCCGGGCGGCGCGCAGCGCGCCGGTGAGGCGCTGCCGGGCGGTGGCCGTCTCCTCGGCGGTGAGAAGTCGCACCACGAGGACGACGGCCGCGCCGAGGGTCGCCATGTACGCGGTGTAGAAGTTGGCGATCCAGGCCAGGGCGACGATGAGGGGGCCGAGGACGGGACGGCGGCCGGTGCGGGCCCACTCGCCGACCAGGCAGAGCAGGGGGAAGGCGACGAGCCCGTCGAGCCACATCGGGACGGTGGCGCCGTAGTTGAAGGTCCAGCCGGAGAGGGCGTACGCGGTGCCGAGGACGGCGGCGACCGGCCACGGACCGGGGCGCAGCCGCAGGAGCAGCAGCGCCATCGCGGCCGCGGCGGCGGTGATCTTGGCGGCGGTGACGACGTACAGGGCGAGTTCGACGCGGTCCGCCGGGAAGAACACGACGAGCAGGTCGAAGGGGCTGCTCAGGTAGGTGCCGATGTCGCCGAGGAAGTTGGCGCCGAAGCCGGAGTTCCAGTTGAGGAAGGCGTCGCCGTGCGTCTCGCCGAGGAGGAGGGCGCGCCAGTAGGCGTGGTACGGCAGGTACTGCTGGCCGAGGTCGACGATGTTCCTGGTCACCGGGCCGAAGGGGTACGTGCGGGAGAGCCGGGTGGCGAGGCAGAGCAGTACGGCGGTGAGCAGGGCGGCGGCGGCCGGGGCCCGCAGACCCGCGAACCGCCGCCGCGCGTCGCCGCCGGGCTCGTCGTGTACGGTCCCGTGCTCGGAGTCCTCGACGTACACGGCCTCGGCGGCGGGTGGCACACATCCTCCAGGGGGCGCACGGCACTTCGGACGCCCGGAGGGGTCGTCACGGGCCGACCGCCATTACCGCCGAGGCGGGCGACCCGCAACCGATCAGCAGGCGCTCTTCAGGTACACCCCGGGTGAACTCCGGGTGCCACACGCCCCGGAGGCGTCAGCCGACGAGCTCGTCGACCGTAAGCGCCACGGTCCCGAAGAGATCACGAACGGTCGTGAGGCTCGCGGCCTGGAGCGCGTCCGAGGACTGCACGGTGCCGTCCGGCGCCTCCAGGGGGCGGGTCGCGGTGGCCTCGGCGACCACGGTGGGGCGGTAGCCGAGGTTGAAGGCGCCCTGGGCGGTGAAGAGGACGCACATGTGCGTCATGAAGCCGGCGATGACCAGGTCGCCGCCGACGCCGAGTTCCTTGAGGGTCTCCTCCAGGCCGGTGGCGTGGAAGGCGTTGGGGAACTGCTTGACGACGACCTTCTCGCCCTCGATCGGGGCGACTTCGTCGCTGATGGAGCCGATCTCGGCCCGGATGTCGTACGGGGTGCCCTCGCCGCCGTCGTTGACGACGTGGACGACCGGGGCACCGGCGGCACGGGCGGCGGCAAGCAGCCGGGCGCCGGCGGCCACGGCCTCCTCGGCCCCGTCGAGCCGCATGACGCCGGTGCGGTAGGTGTTCTGGAAGTCGACCATGATCAGCGCGGACTCGCCGAGTCGCGGCAGCTCCTGGGGCAGGCCGATCACATCGCGAAGGGTGGTGGAGGCGGTCATGGCGGTTCCTCTCGGTCGGACGAGATTGACGTTATAGACGCTAACACACATCGTTAACATCGTTATCAATCCCCAGGTCCCTCGTGTTAGCGCTGTTATCGTGAGAGCCATGTCGACGGCACGAGAGCGCATCCTGGAAGCCACCGAGGAACTGCTCGCCACCAAGGACGCGCTGGCCATCTCGACCCGGGCGATCTGCGACCGGGCGAAGGTCGGCATGCCGGAGATCTACCGCCAGTTCGGCGACAAGCAGGGGTTGCTCACGGCGGTGGCCGACATCGGCTTCGAGCGCTTCCTGGCCGAGAAGCGGCGGAACCCGCTCACCGAGGACCCGGTGGCGGACCTGTGCACGGCCTGGGACAGCCACGTCACGTTCGCGCTGCGCAACCCGTACCTCTACCGCCTGATGTTCACACCGACGGGCGACGCCAAGCCGCAGGCCATCAAGGAGGCCCAGGCGATCCTCCTGAAGGCCGTGGAGCGCTGCCGCGACGCCGGACGCCTGCGCATGGCCCCGGAACTGGCCGGCCAGTCGATCCTCTCCGCCAACGTGGGCGTGTGCATGATGGCGCTGTCCTTCCCCGAACTGTTCGGGGACCCCGCCATCTCGTACGCGGTGCGTGACGCCGTCATCGGAAAGGTCACCGGCGACGAGCGCGAGGACACCCGCATCGGCTCCGCGACCGTCCTCGCCCAGGCACTGGTCGGCACCCTGACGGGAACGGCCCCCCTGGACACCGCCACCCTCGACGACCTGACCCGCGCCCTCCGGCCGCCGGCCTGAGGCCCGCCGCCGGGCGCGAACCGATCCCGGCGGGTCCGGGACACGTACCGTCAGGCCTGGCCGACGGGAAGGACGTCCGGGGAGAGGGCGCTCGCGTGGGCGGAGGACGAGGTCAGGCGGCGACGGTGGTGGCGGCGGCAGAGGACCTCGTAGCCGATCTCCTCGGCCGGGCGGTTCACGTCCCCGACGACGACCTGTTCGCCCTCGACGACCATCTCGCCGCCGACCGTACGGGCGTTGTGCGTGGCGCGGGCGCCGCACCAGCACAGGGCCTCGACCTGGAGGTGTTCGATCCGGTCCGCCAGTTCGATCAGCCGCTGCGAGCCGGGGAACAGCTTCGTACGGAAGTCCGTCGTGATCCCGAAGGCGAAGACGTCCAGGCTGAGGTCGTCGACGATGCGGGCGAGCTGGTCGATCTGCTCCGGGGCGAGGAACTGCGCCTCGTCCACGATGACGTAGTCGGCCTTGCCGCCCTGGGAGAGCTGGGTGACGAGGTACGCGTACAGGTCCATGTCCCGGGGCGCCTCGACCGCGTCCGTCACCAGACCGAGCCGGGAGGACAGCTTGCCCTCGCCCGCCCGGTCGTCGCGGGTGAAGATCACGCCCTGAAGCCCCCGCGCGTCGCGGTTGTGGGCGATCTGGAGCGCCAGGGTGCTCTTCCCGCAGTCCATGGTTCCGGAGAAGAAGACCAGCTCGGGCATGACGGGACGGGGACCTTTCAGGTCGTGGGGGGGGAAGGGGATCAGGAACGGACTTCGAGCAGCGGGACGAGCTGCTCCGCAGGGGTCATGGACCCGTGCATGCCGACCATCGCGGACTCGTGGGGCTCGTTGACGGAGGCGGTGATCGCCACGTCGTCGTGGGCCGCGGCGACGACGTCGCCGATCCGGCCGTACACCCGCTCGTCGACCTCGTCGCCGAACCAGCCGAGGGCGATGGCCTCGTCGCGGCTCGCCACCCAGAACTGCTCGCCGACGACCTCGCGCCAGCAGGTGAGGACGTCCGCCTCGGCGCCGGGCACGGCGTAGACGTGACGGGCCCGGCCCTCGCCGCCGAGGAGGGCGACGCCCGCGCGCAGCTCCCAGTCCTCGTCGAAGTCGATGCGGTGCTGCTCGTCGAAGGGGATGTCGACCATGCCGTGGTCGGCCGTGACGTACAGGGCCGAGCGGGGCGGCAGCTGCTCGGCGAGCCGCTGCACGAGCCGGTCGACGAACATCAGCTGGCCGCGCCAGGCGTCGGAGTCGATGCCGAAGCGGTGGCCCGCGCCGTCGAGCTCGCTGTAGTACGTGTAGACCAGCGAGCGGTCGCCGGCGGCGAGCTGCTCGGCGGCGAAGTCCATGCGCTCCTCGCCGGAGAGCCGCCCGTGAAACGTTCCGCCACTGAGCGCGACCTTGGTGAGCGGGGTCTGCTCGAAGATCGGGGAGGACACCTGGGCGGCGTGGATCCCGGCCTCGTGCGCGAGCTGGAAGACGGTCGGGTACGGCTGCCAGACGTGCGGCGCGGTCCACGGCTTCCAGCGCAGCTGGTTCATCAGCTCGCCGGTCTCGGGGTTGCGCACGGTGTAGCCGGGCAGTCCGTGCGTCCCCGGGGGACGGCCGGTGCCGACGGAGGCGAGCGAGGTCGCGGTGGTGGCGGGGAATCCGGCGGTGACCGGGCGGCCCGTGCCGCCGCGCGAGGTGCCGAGGAGCGAGGTCAGGTACGGGGCCTCGTCCGGATGGGCCTTGATCTGCTCCCAGCCGAGCCCGTCGATCAGGAAGACGCAGTTCCGGTCCGCCGGGGTCAGCTCCGCGATCCGCGCGTCGAAGCCGGGCACGCCCTGGCCCGCCACGAGCGTCGGCAGCAGGTCGCCGAGCGAGCCGGAGGTGTACTCGGGCACCGGCGCGGTCTCCGGGGCGAGCGGAATCGGTTCGTCGGGCCAACCGTGGCTCACGGCGGTGTTCGGCTGCACCATCAGCGGGTGGGTGCGGCGGTCGCCGCGATGGCTTCGGACAGGGCCTGGGCGAACGCGAGGGTCTGCCGGACGGTGTCCGGGCCGTCCCCGGCGTCGCTCACGCGCAGGCTGAGGTCGTCGGCGGTGGCGTTGCCGGTGTAGCCGTGGTCGGCGTCGCAGTTGGGGTCGCCGCAGGCTGCGGGCTCCAGGTCGATGCGGGAGACGGCGCCCCAGCCGATGGTGAGGACCACTTCGCGGGGCAGGGTGCCCGGCGTGTACGACTCGGGGTTGGCGACCACGCGGCTGACGACGACCGACGAGATCCGGTCGAGCTTCACGGACTCGGTGGAGGTCGTGGCGTACGGGGTCGGGGAGCTGGTGTCGGCGGCCTGCTCGTCGGTGTGGCTGACGATGAAGCGGTGCGGCGTCAGGACGAGGACGGTGACGTGGCGCCGGACCTCGTTCGCGTCGAAGGTGGTCTCCTGGTGGACCACGTACGACGAGACGGCCTCGCCACCGACGGCGGCCTCCACCGCCTCGGCCACGAGGGCCGGGTAGTAGCCGCTGCGCTCGATCGCCGCGCGCAGCCCCTGGGTCGTCGTACCGCTCTTTGCCATGGACTCCATCCTACGGGGCGGAGGGGCCCGCTCTGGCCCCGTCAGTAACGTGGCAGGCTCCGCGGTCCGAGGTCGGTGCGGGGCGGCGGCGGGGCCAGGCGGACGGTCGCGCCGAGGACGGAGAGGCCGCGGGGGGCCACGACCACCGGCTCCAGGGAGACCGCGACCACCTCGGGATGGTCGTCGACGAGCCGGGAGA
>NZ_MWIG01000674.1:0-4301 GCF_002156145.1 Streptomyces sp. NRRL B-24572
CGGCCGGGCGCGCCCGGCCGCCGGGTCGTGGTCCCCGTCGAGGGGACCAGGAGCGCGTCCGGGTGGTCGAGCACGACCCGGAAGTCACCGGCCAGGGTGTAGAAGCTCTCGCCGAAACCGACGTCCGGGTCGAGGTGCCGGCCCTGCGCGTCGCGTACCGAAAGCAGCGGCAGCGCGTTGCCGAGATAGCGGTACGCGCCGTCCCGGCCGAAGCGGTGCACACGGTCCGGGACGGTGAGGGCGACGTCGAAGGAGACGCTCGTCCGCGCCCGGTACGGCAGCGGCGCGGGCAGATCGATCCGCAGCGCGGTGCAGCCGACGGTGAGCGCCCGCGGGGTGCCGCCGACGACCTTGCTCACCCGGACCGGGGAGGGTCTGCCCGGGGCTCCGCAGCCGTCGGTGCCGTTGCCCCAGAGCCGTACGTCCACCGAACGCAGGGGCGTACGGGAGGAGTTGCGGAACGACACCGACTGGTGGCCGGTCCAGTGCGAGCCGTCGGCGTCGGCGCGCAGCGACACGTCGTACGAGGGGCGGTCCGGTGTCGCCGCCCCCGCGGGGACGACTGCGGGCTCCTCCGCGGCGGCCGTCCGGGGGAGCAGCAGCAGAACGGCCGCGAGGGCGAGCAACGGCGCACGCCAGTGCCTGAGCGAGGTCATGCCCCGCACGCTAGAACGCCCGTACGCCCGGACGGGAGGGTTCCGGGCACGAACGGCCCCTGGGGTTCGTTCGCGTGAACCATGATCGATTCCGGAGTGTCACGCGTACTGCGGCGCGAACTGCGCCCGCCCGACCGAGGTCGAGCGCCGCTACGACCCGCGCGGTCTGTTCCGCCACGCGCAGTCCGTGACCGGCTCCCGAGCCCGCGTCCTTCGCGTACCGCGCCGGATGTGGCACGGTGAACCCATGCCGGTTCCCGTGATTCTCGACTGCGATCCCGGTCACGACGACGCCTTCAACATCCTGCTCGCCGCCGCGCACCCCGCGATCGACCTGCTCGCGATCACCACCGTCGCGGGCAACCAGACGCTGGAGAAGACCACGCTCAACGCCCGCCGGGTCTGTTCGGCGGCCGGGATCCGGGGCGTACCGATCGCGGCGGGCCGCGACCGCCCGCTGCACGGACCGCCCCGGGTCGCCGAGAACATCCACGGCGACTCCGGCCTCGACGGGCCCGGCTTCGCGAAGGACGAGCCGGACGTCCCGCAGGACCCGCGCGACGCCCTCACCCTCATCCGCGACACCCTGCTCGCGCACCCGGCGCCGGTCACGCTCGTACCGACCGGGCCGCTCACCAACATCGCGGTCTTCCTGCTCGCCCACCCCGAGCTCGCCGACCGGATCGAGCGGATCGTGCTCATGGGCGGCTCGACGGAACGCGGCAACACCACGCCCGCCGCCGAGTTCAACATCCTCTGCGATCCGGAAGCGGCGGACATCGTCTTCCGTAGCGGACGGCCGGTGACGATGTTCGGCCTCAACGCGACCCACCAGGTACGGGCCACCGCCGACGTCGTCGCCCGGATCGCCGCGCTCGACACCCCGCTCAGCGGGCTCTGCGTCGACCTGCTCACCTACTTCGCTTCCACGTACCGCGAGGTGTACGGCTTCGACGCGCCCCCGCTGCACGATCCGCTCACCGTCGCCCACCTGATCAACCCGTCGCTCGTCAGCCTCGTACGGGCGGCGGTGACGGTGGAGCTGAACGGCACGCACACGAGGGGCGCGACGGTCGTGGACCTGCACGGGGTGACGGGCCTGCCCGCCGACACCGAGGTCGGCATGGAGGTCGACACGGACGCGTTCTGGGACCTGATCGTGGAGGCCGTACGGGTGCTGGGCGGCTAGGCGGGAGACAGGGCCCGTCCGGCGGATCGGAGTCGGACCGGCCCTACGGCGTGTATCACGAGCGCTGGTCGAGGTCTGAGGAACATCGGTGTCAGACCGTGCGCCAAGCCTGCGTCGGCCCTGGTGGGCGGCCGACGGGTCATCACCGGCGGGGCCGGTCCGAAGCCGTCCCCCAGACAACACCCCGATATCCGAGGCAAGGGGGGAACGTGCCCCGGCTCGTCCAGCTGCCGACCGGGAAGGCGTCGACCGTCCGGACGGCGGCCACGACAGGGGGCGACCCCGGACCCGAAATGCCGGGAGCGGGGCCGCCTCGCACGAAGTGCCGTACGCCTAGAGGAGGTTGAACTCCTTCATGTAGGTTCCCTTGATCTGCACCGGCGCCGTGAACGGCCGCGCCGCGTCACCCGTGCCCGAGTACCGGAGCAGCTCGCCCGTCGTCTTCCGGGCCAGCAGGTCCACCTTGCCGTCGGCGTCGATGTCGCCGACCGACAACAGCCGGTCGTAGACGTTCCACCCGCCGCCGATCTTCGTACGGCCCGCGAACGGTGCCTTGTAGTCGCCCGTGCCCTTGTAGAGCCAGAGGACACCGGCCTTGTCGCGCGCGGTGATGTCGGACCTGCCGTCACCGGTCAGATCGCCCTGGCCGGCCAGCTCGGTGTACTGGCCCCAGCCGCCGCCGACCCGCGCGCGGGTGGTGAGGCGGCCGTCCGGGTAACCCAGGTAGATCCACAGCACGCCGGCTCTGTCGAGGCCGATCAGGTCGGCCTCCTCGGCCCCGCCGAGAGTGCCGGGCGAGAGGACCGTGCGGTAGATGTCCCAGCCCCGGCCGACGGTCTTCGTCGACAGCCACTGGTTACCGACCAAGCCGCGGAAGTCCAGCCGGCCATTCTTGTAGAGGATCCACGTGCCGTAGCCGTACCCGCCGTCGTGGCTGTTGTCGACGGGGATGAGGTCGGCAAGGTCCGAGTGATCGACCCCGTCGCCCCCGTCCGTGACAAGGAGCGGTCCTCGGCGGTACCACTCCCACAGCTCGTGGGTCTGCTTGTGGACGCCGAACAGGTTGAAGGCGGGCGCCACCCCCGGGTCGGCGGCCGGGGCGGCGACGGCGGAGACGGTGCCGGTGGCGGTCGCCACCGCGACGGCGGTGGCGACGAGCGCCGTCCTCGGCCCGGGCCTGCGTCGTTCGAACATGATCGGGTTCCCCCCTGCGTCTGTTTCGTTCTCACCCTTCTGACCGGCGAAAGCCCCCCAGGGTTGTCGAAACCGCGCGCTTTTTCCTCTTCCCGACCGTCGGGTCGTCAGCGCGACGCACGGCTCAGCGTGCCGCGAGCCGCTCGAGCAGGGCGACGCTCCGCGCCAGCAACGCCCTTTCCTCGTCCGTGAGTTCGGCCTCGATGGCCTGCGCGAGCCAGCCGGCCCTGCGGCCGCGCTCCGCCTCCAGCGCGGACCGGCCCGCGTCCGTCAGCTCGACCAGCGACTTGCGGCCGTCCGTGGGGTGCGCCCGGCGCGTGACCAGGTTCTGTTCCATGAGCAGACCCACCGCGCGGGCCATCGACTGGGGGCGCACGCGCTGATCGGCGGCGAGGTCGCTGGTGGTCATGGCGCCGTTCCGGTCGAGCGCGCCGAGCACGGCGGCCTGGCCGAGCGGGATGCGGTCCTCGTCCTTGACGCGTCGGGTGAGCTTGCCCATCGCGGTGCGCAGTTCGGTGGCGATGGCGGCGGCTTCCGGGGTGGGCATACGGCACTTTACCCCGCACGCCGACCGCGCCGTACGGCTGACCTGCGCAGCAATGCCGGACAGCGGACACGGCCATGCTGTGCAGCCAAACTGAACAGGGAAACTGAACAGAGAAACTGAACAGCATTGCTGTAGAGTCTGTGTCTGTCGGGCCCAGCGCCAGCGCTGTCGCAGCCGGGGCCACGGCACACCACCACGGGGAGGAACCACCATGTCCACCAAGGAAGCCGGAACCGTCACCGCCACCATCGAGACCGTCACCGCCCGCCGGATCATCGACAGCCGCGGCAACCCCACCGTCGAGGTCGACGTCGTCCTGACGGACGGGTCCCTGGGGCGCGCGGCCGTCCCCTCCGGCGCCTCCACCGGCGCCCGGGAGGCCGTGGAACTGCGCGACGGAGACTCCGCCCGCTGGCACGGCAAGGGCGTCGACCGCGCGGTGGCCCACGTCGGCGGGGAGATCGCGGCGGCCGTCCGCGGCCGCGACGCGACGGACCAGGCAGGTCTCGACGCCGCGCTCGTCGCCCTCGACGGAACGCCCACGAAGTCCCGGCTCGGCGCCAACGCGATCCTCGGCGTCTCCCTCGCCGCCGCCAAGGCGGCCGCGGCGGCCCACCGCCTGCCCCTCTACCGCTACCTGGGCGGGCCCGGGGCCCACCTCCTGCCGCTGCCGATGATGAACATCGTCAACGGCGGCGCCCACGCCGACAATCCG
>NZ_MWIG01000675.1:0-11969 GCF_002156145.1 Streptomyces sp. NRRL B-24572
GCCCCCGTCGGCCCCTGCCCCCGCCTCGCGGCGCAAGCGCCGCTACACGGTCATGGTGGCCACCGGGCTGGCCGCCCTCACCCACGTCCTGTGGTTCTTCTTCTTCGCGAACAGCGGCGGGGACCTGGCCGCGCAGGACGCGTGGGCCGAGTTCGTCGGACGGCACCCGGACTCCGCGTACAACCTGGCCTGGTACGGCGGGATGCACCCCGTCTCGTACAGCGTGGTCTCGCCGTACCTGATGTCGGTGCTCGGCGTCCGCAGCACGATGATGGTCGCCGGGACGCTGTCGGCGGCGCTGACCGCGCTGATCCTGGTGAGGGTGCGGGCGGTCCGCAACCCGATGGTCTGCTCGGTCGCGGCCGTCTTCGCGTTCCTGTGCAACGCGCTCTCGGGCCGGGTGACCTTCGGCCTCGGCATGATGTTCGCGCTCGGCGCGGTCGCCGCCGTCTTCTGCTGGCCGCACCGCTGGCGCTTCAAACGCTGGGCGAAGGCGGCGGTCGCCGCCCCGCTGGCGGGCCTGGCGACGGCGTGCAGCCCGGTCGCGGGCCTGTTCCTCGGCATCGCGGCGGCGGCGCTGTTCCTGAACAAACGACGCCCCGGCGCGTACGCCCTGGGCCTGGCCCCGGTCGCGGTGGTGGCCCTCTCCTCGTGGCTGTTCCCGTTCTCGGGCACGCAGCCGATGGCCTTCGGCTCGACGTTCCTCCCCCTCCTCTTCGGGATACTGACCTTCGTCCTCGTCCCGGAGGACTGGCGAACGGTCCGCACGGCCGCGGCGGTCTACTCGATCGGCACGCTCCTGACCTGGCTGATCGACTCCCAGATCGGCTCGAACATCTCCCGGCTGCCGATGCTCTTCGCGGGTGTCGTGCTGCTCGCGGCCCTGCCGTACACGGCGCCGCGCTCACGCCGCTGGTACGCGCTGCTGCTCGCCGTCGCCGGGCTCAACCTGTGGATCGGCTTCAAGGGCGTCGACGACGTCATCCGCACCGCCCCGGACGCCTCCTGGGCGCGCGAGCTGGCCCCCCTGGTGAACCAGCTCCAGGTACGGGACGCGGGCAAGGCGCGGGTCGAGGTCGTGCCGGCGTCCAGCCACCGCGAGTCCTCCGCGCTCAGCCCGTACATCAACCTGGCGCGCGGCTGGAACCGGCAGGCGGACATGGAGCGCAACCCGCTCTTCTACGACGACACGCTCAACGCGGCCAACTACGAGGACTGGCTCGATCGCTGGGCCGTCCACTACGTCGTCCTGCCCACCGGCGCCCCCGACTCGGGCGCCGAGCAGGAGGCGGAGCTGGTCCGCGAGGGCCTGCCGTACCTGAACCAGGTCTGGTCGGACGAGAACTGGCGGCTGTACGAGGTCGAGAACCCGACCCCGCTCGCGGACCCGCCGGCCGAGGTGCAGAGCGCGGAGGAGAACGAGGTCGTGATCCGGGTCGACCACCCCGGCCGGGTCCTCATCCGCGTCCCGTACTCGCCGTGGCTCGCCCTCATGGACGAGCACGGCGGCAAGATCGAACCGCCGCAGGAGACGGAGGCGTCGAAGCTGGCCCGCGAGGCCTCGGACACGGACCTCCCGAAGGTCTTCGCCAACGAGAAGGGGTGCCTCTTCAAGGCGGAGGCGGACCCGGAGGGCGACGAGTGGACGGAACTGGTCGCCCCGAAGGCGGGCGTCTACCGCCTGGGCGCCCCGTACAAGCTCTCGCGCGGCACGCCCTGCCCGGAAGAACTGCGGCGCTAGGTGTATTGCGTCGTCAGGTCGGGGACGCGGCTTGCGGGTGGTTTGCCTGCGAGTGCGGTGTGTCCGCGGCGGTGATTGCAGGAGTGGAGCCGGCCGGGGAACGCTTCGCGGCGTTCGATGTCTGACCGGTGGGGGCGGGCGTAGGCCCATTCGTCGAGCAGAGGGTGCGGTTGAAGCGTTCGGCCTTGCCGTTGGTCCGGGGCCAGTAGGGCCGGGGCGGAAGCGGCGGGTGGTGCATTCGTCGACCCATGACGGCCTCGGCCTCCTGTCCCGGACCCGGGTGCAAAGCGGGCGTCCCAGCTCTCGGCGGGGCGGCGGCGGGCTGGTCCGCTTGCCGGGAATCGGATCGCCGTCAACGGGGTTGGTGGGGGACGAGCCGTTGTCGGAGGGGTCATGCGAGCGATTCAGGTGTACGAAGTGGGCGGTCCCGAGGTGCTGCAGGAGGCCGAGGTGGACCAGCCGCGGCCGGGTCCGGGCGAGGCGGTCGTGGAGATCGCCGCATCCGGGGTCAACTTCCTCGACGTCTACCACCGCGAGGGCCGGTACAGCCTCCCGCTGCCCTTCACCCCGGGCGCTGAGGGCGCCGGCACGGTCGTCGAAGTGGGACCCGGCGTCGCTGACGTCGCAGTGGGGGACCGGGTCGGTTGGGTGGAGATTCCCGGCACGTATGCCGAGCGGGCCGTCGTGGACTCCTCCCGGCTGGTGCCGCTGCCCGACGACATCGGCTTCGAGACAGCCGCCGCCGTGCTCCTCCAAGGCATGACCGCGCACTATCTCGTCAAGGACGCCTACCCGGTTCAGGGGGGCGACACGGTGCTCGTGCATGCGGCTGCCGGCGGCATGGGGCTGCTCTTGACCCAGCTCATCACCCATCTCGGCGGCAGGGTGATCGGCACGACGTCGACCACGGCGAAGGCCGAGCTGGCGAAGCGTGCCGGGGCCGCTGAGGTGATCCTTTCCTCCGCAGTCGACGATCTCGCAGCCGAGGTGAGGCGGCTCAACGGCGGTCAGGGACTGCCGGTCGTCTTCGACGGCGTCGGCGCGCATACCTTCGATGCGAGCCTCGCCAGCCTGCGAACCCGCGGCCATCTCGTGCTCTTCGGCGCGGCAAGTGGTGCCGTGCCGCCGTTCGATCCGATTCGGCTCGCCCACGGCGGTTCGCTGACCCTGATCCGGCCCAGCCTCGGGGACTTCATCGCCGATCGGTCCGAACTGCTCCGACGGGCCGCCGATGTGTTCGAGTGGGTGCGCTCCAAGGCGCTTGAGGTCACCGTAACGGGCCGCTACGCATTGTCCGAGGCCGCCCGGGCCCACAGCGATCTGGAGGCCCGGCGTACCACCGGCAAGCTGCTCGTCGTACCCGATGCGGCCGCTATGGGACGCCACGAGGAGACGCGGAGCTGATCGCGGGTGACGAGGTCGGGGATCTTGGAGACCGAGATGCCGAGGGCATGGCCGACCGTCATCGCCGACATCCCCGACAGCGTCAGCGCCAGGCACCCAGCAGGCCAAGATCAAGTTCTGGCGGGTTTCCGGCGCATCCGGGTCACTCCCCTTCGAGATCCCTCAGTCGAGACCTGGCTCACCCGTCCACAACCTCCCGGGACGGAACAGCTGGGCACGGGGCACTAGGCCAGATCCGTCAGCTCGTCCGCGTACACCTGGGACAGCGGCTGCGGCCCCACGTACTGCTGACAATTGCAGACACCGGCCTCGTAACGAACCGGCTTCTTGTTCTCGTCCCAGGCCGTCGGCACCTCGACCCGCTCATGGCACCGACCCTGCTTGTCGTGCTTGGCGAGATGGTGCGTGCACCCGCACACGGGCTCGGGCGCCTTGTGCGAGGCCTCGAGCGCGAGCCGTTCCTGCTTCGCCGCCTCCAGCAGCTCCATCTTCCGCTCGTGCCGATGGCGCAGCGCGGTACGGACGTTGTCGGCGGCCCACGCGAAGCCGCCGGTCCAGAACAGGATGAGAACCCACCAGAACCAGTCCATCGTTCCCCCCTTGATGTCCCCCGTGACGTGGAGGCCAGGATAGGACCGGAGGACCGCCTTCGGAGAGGGGCACGGCCTTCCGGACCGTCGGGGCCGAGACAGGCGTATCCGGAGCCATGGGCGAAGTCCCGGGGTTGTCAGTGGCTTCGCCTAGCCTCTGTCTGCGCGCGGTCGGCTTCCGAGGTGTCCAGCTCTGTAGTGCAGCTGCATCCCTGGCTCTGTCCGGGGGCGGCCCGGTGCAAGCCCGGGACCCAACCGACGGCCAGGCTCCGCCGATGGCCAAGAGTGTGACCTGCCAGCACCGGCCGCGCGCACGCTTTCCGAACGAGACGGAAACCGAGACGGAGTCCCCCGGGGGTGATGCCGACGGTGTCCTGCCCCCCAGCCCGCCGGCGCATCGACCACCCTCTCCCGATACCGCCGAAGGGCGCGCGCAGCCAAGACGTCGTGCGCAGACCGGTGTCCATCGCGGATCCAGCAGAATCCGCGGTACGCCCTCAGCTGTCCCATGGGCACGGTCCAGAGCGCTCCATGCCGTTCTGGCCGGCCCTTCTGCAGGGTCGAGAAGCTCGATGGCCTCCTGAGGGAGCATCACGGCGCGAGTACGGCGGGGTCGGCGAGCGCGACTCGCCGACCCCGCGTCCGCCGGCCCTTCTTCCTGTGCCCCCGGCAGGGTTCGAACCTGCGGTACCCGCTTTGGGAGTTCGCTCCGGGCCCGCTGCGGCGGCTTTCGTCGATTGGTGCGGCGGCCGGGCAGAGGTGCCGGTGTACGCACCCGTCCAGCGTCGTTGATGTCAGCCGCTGATGTCAGGCCCCGCACGCGGTCTTTGCAGGGGGGGCGACCCTGTTGAGCGATTGGGGCTGCCCCTGGCGTGGCGGAAGATGGTGCTCATGTGCGCTCTTTTCGACCCCCCTGAGCCTCGCCGCGTCTCGCCGGGCGAATACCCGGTGTGGGACCAGGCTCTCGCCCTTCTGAACCGGGACCTGGCGGTGACGCTTCCCCAGCTGGAACCCCTGCAGCTGCTGGCCCTTCCGTCCTGCGACGCGGATGAGCCGGAGAACGTCTGCGTCGCCATGGCCAACGGCGAGTGGCACGGCAACTACTTGGACCCGAACTCACAGGACAGCCTTGCCTCTGCACTGGCGAGCGTCGCCGATGCCGCGCAGGAGACCGTCACGGAGCTTCTGTGGCAGGCGTGGCCCGTGTGCCCCGAGCACGGCCTGGGCATGCATCCAAGGGAGGACACGGAAGAGCGACTGTCCTGGTGGTGCGCGGGAGAACGGTTGCGTCGCGGCCCGGCTCATATCCACGCGGCCGTGGGTGCGCTCGACGCTTTGGGAACGTCGATCCGCACACGGCCTTGAAAACCGTCGTGGCGCGAGCCACCGTGGGCTCAAATCCCCCACCCACCACAGGTGAACGGCCCCTGACCAGGCAGATCGGTCGGGGGCCGTTCTCGCGTGCGTTGTCCGTCAACCACCGTGGTTCCCCGTCAGCCACCGGCCGAACGGGCACGCCGAGGGCACGGGCGCTACCTCGGCCGCAGCAGGAGTCCTTAGGATGGCGGGCGGGGTGGAGCTGTAGCGCAGAGGTCGTCGCGCGCGGTCTCCAAAACCGCGAGGACGCCGGTTCGAATCCGGCCGGCTCTGCCCTCTTGTCGCATCCAGCGTGTTGGTCGCCTGCATTTTGCGGTCGCGCCGCTGCGGGCCTTCACCGCCCACCTCAACCCACCAATCGGCCGGCACTCGCGAACGGCGCCCCCGCCGGAGGCATCGTCCTGAGCCGCACTCGCGTACCGCCTCGGCCGCCCCGGGGTTCGTCACCCCTCAACCCAAGCTGCCAGGCGTGCGGACGGCGGCCGGGCTGGAGCGGGGCGCAGCCAGGAGCGCAGGCCCGGGCGACGGGCCGCGCGCGCCGCGTCGCGCGCGGCGGGTGCCCAGGACCTGGCGGGCTGCGGCCCCGTCAATCGCTAGGACTCCTGGTCGGGGTCTGTGGGAATCTGCCCCTCGTCGTCTCGGAGAAGGCGGCCCGTGAATCCGCCCCGGCACGGACGGTCGTACGAGGCGATCACCTCGGCGGGTACCTGTTGGTCGATCATGAAGCCGCGCTCCGGGTGGACCGGCAGCCGCCGGAGGGCTCCTGCGAGCATGTCAGAAGGGGCCCGCCTCCGAAAATCCGGAGGCGGGCCCCTTCTGAACCGGTGCCCCCGGCAGGATTCGAACCTGCGACACCCGCTTTAGGAGAGCGGTGCTCTATCCCCTGAGCTACGAAGGCAGGGGCTTGGAGACCAAGCCCGCTGGTCAGGTGTGGTGGGGAACCTGTTGAGCGGCATTGCTGCCCGACAGGAGCCGCGCCAACGGCTGACCAGGGAACAGGGTAGCGGATGGGCGTCCGGGTGGGGTCTTGGATAGTGGGTGTTGAGTGGTGTGGTCGGGCGGAGGGGGTGCTGACCTGCGGGTTCTCCAGGGCGGTCAGCTCCGTGGTGGCCGGCGGTCGCAGCCGCACAGGAGACCGGAAGCGCTTCGGGCGGCCGCTCATGGGCGTGTCCGCACCTGGACACCGCGGCCTTCCGGCGTCCGGCGGCCGGTGTGGTTGACCGGCTCCGGGGGTGCGCATAGCGTCGCCGGGGCTGAGGAGGATGGTGTGGTGGCTGGTGGGGTCGAGCGGCTCGGCGCGCCCGGGGCGCCCTTCGCCGTCGAGGACGGGGTGTACGTCGGCGGTCCGCGGACCCTGCGGGAGTTCGTCGAGGTGACCTGGGGGTACGGGGACCGGGTGTTCCTCGTGTCCGAGGGCGTCACGATGACCTATCGGGAGTTCTTCGACGCCGCCTGCGGGCTCGCGCGGCGGCTCGTCGGGGAGTACGGGCTGCGGCCGGGGGACCGGGCCGTCGTGGCCATGCGGAACCTGCCCGAGTGGCACGTCGCCTTCTGGGCCGCGCAGCTCGCCGGACTCGTCGCCGTGCCGCTCAACGCCTGGTGGACCGAGGACGAGTTCGCGTACGCCCTCGACGACTGCTCGCCCGGTGTGCTGCTCGTCGACGGGGAGCGGGTCCCGCGCGTGCGGGCCTGGGCCGCGCGGAGCGGAGTGCCCGGGATCGTGTTCCGCGGCCGGGGCGAGGAAGGGTTCGTCGCGTACGTCCCCGACGACGATCCCCTGCTCGGACCGCCCCCCGTCGACGTCCTGCCCGAGCACGACGCCACCATCGTCTACACCTCCGGCACCACCGGCCGCCCCAAGGGCGCCGTCGCCACGCACCTCGCGCAGGCCGGGGCCGCCATGAACCCGCGGTACTTCGCCGCCGCCGCGGCCCTCGCGCGCGGGGACGTGCCCGGGACCGGGCCGGCGATGGTGTCCCTGACCACGTTCCCGTTCTTCCACGTCGCCGCGTTCACGTCGTTCTACGCCGTCATGGCCGCCGGCGGGACCCTCGTGATGATGCGGAAGTGGGATGCGGGGCAGGCCCTCGAGCTCATCCGCGAGCACGGCGTCACCCACTACGCCGGGGTTCCCACCACCGCCCTTCAGTTGCTCGACCTCGCCCGGAGGACGGGGGACGGGCTGGAGAGCCTCACCCTGCTCAGTACCGGAGGCGCCGCCGCCCCGCCCGGGATCGTCGCGGGGATCGTCGACGGGTACGGGGAGCGGATCGAGCCCCGGAACGGGTACGGGCTGACCGAGACCTGTGGGGGCGTTCTGTCCAATGTCGGGGCCGAGTACCGGGCCCATCCCGGGAGCGTCGGGCGGCCCTCGCCCGTCACCGAGGTGCGGATCGACCGGCCCGACGCGGACGGAGTGGGGGAGTTGTGGCTGCGGGGGCAGTCCCTGGTCCGGGGGTACTGGGGGAACGAGGAGGCGACCCGGGCCGCCTTCACAGGCGACGGGTGGTTCCGGACCGGTGACCTCGCCCGCGTCGACGGCGACGGGCGGGTCAGTGTCGTCGACCGGCTCACCGACATGGTGATCCGCGGCGGCGAGAACGTGTACTGCGTCGAGGTCGAGGGCGTGTTGCAGCAGCATCCGGACGTCCTCGACGCCGCCGTGGTCGGGGTGCCGCATCCGCTGCTCGGGGAGGAGGTCGTGGCCGTCGTGCGGCTGCGGGACGGGGCCGACCCCGACGTCGAGCGGCTGCGCGCGCACGTCGGTGCGCGCCTCGCCGCCTTCAAGGTGCCCGCCCGGGTCCTCGTACGGGAGGAGGAGCTGCCCCGGAATCCGACCGGGAAGCTTCTCAAGCGGCAGCTCAGGGAGTCGGTCGGCGGCGGGTGGCGGGTCGGCGGCGGGTGATCGGTCGGCGGCCGGTGGTGGGGCAGCGGCGGGTAATCGGTCGGCGGCGTGCGACGGGTCAGCGGCGGGTGATACGCACCCGGTACGTTCCCGACCCGTCCTCGTCCAGGACGTCGATCCGTATGCCGTTCGCGCGGTCCGTGAACGTCTCGCCGGGGCCGTACGGGGCGTCCGACAGCTCCGCGTGGACGTTGGCCCTGCGCGTACAGCCGCCGCTGGCCCGGTCGCTGTCGGAGACCGTCACCGGGCCGTGGCCGGTGTCCACGTCGGACTCCACGCGGTAGACGAGGACGCCCTGTTCGCAGACGGCCTCGTCGTTGCCGTCCTTGCTGCGGACCTCGACCGCGTACCCGGAGGTGCCGGAGAGCGGGACGAAGACGAGCTTGGGGCCGCCGGGGATCGCGAGCGGGGTGAGGCTGTAGTCGCCGGTGCCGGGGGCGGAGGCGCAGCTGACCTGGTCGTTGTCGAGCCAGCCCAGCTTCCACTTGTGCCAGCCGAGGAGGTCGTTGTTGGCGCCCCAGTCCTCGGACATGATGTCCCAGTGCCCGACGGTGCCGCCGCCGTCCGAGGTGTAGAGGTCGGGCAGGCCGAAGACGTGGCCGTTCTCGTGCGGCAGGACGCGGTAGCCGGTCTCGGCGAAGCTGCCGGAGCCGTCGTCCTGGCGGCTGTAGACGAAGGACGTGTTGGCGAGGGGCACGCCGTCGGCGTAGGGGGCGTCGTCGTTGCCGGAGAAGGTCACGGACAGGACGGTGTCGAGGGCGGAGGGCCCGGCGTTCGGCGTGACGAGGATGTTGACCAGGTCGTACGCGCTGAAGTCCACGCGCGCGTCGGCGGCCTTCACGATGTCCTCGACGAGGGCGCGGTAGCCCGGTTCGTACGGTGAGCCGCGCTCGATGCCGTACGAGGAGAAGGCCCGGGGCATCCGCAGCCAGTCGGGTATCGGTGCCTCGGCCTGGTAGTGCAGGCGCCCGTACGAGCTGGTGCGGAACCAGTCGGCGGTCTGCGGGAAGAACTCGCGGAAGCGGCTCATCGCCGTGCCGTCCCCGGGCGCGTCCGGGAAGTCGATCATCAGGTTGAGGGCCCTGACGAGGCCCGTGGAGCGTACGTATCCCGGCGCCGTGGGCAGCCCCTCCGACATCTGCACGCCCATCGTGGTGGAGATGCGGCACGGCCCCAGCTGGGCGCCGGTCGGCGCGGCGGCCACGGCGGGCCCGGGGAGGGTGCTGCTCGCCGAGACGAGCAGGGCGAGGGAGAGCGCCGTGGTCGCCGCCAGGGCGAGGGGTCTGCGTATCCGTCGGCGGGGGTGCTGCATACGTCGCCTCTCCGGTGGGGGCAGGTCGGCGCAGCGACCCCTTCCGCGGGTCCGCGCTGTGCGATCAGCCTGTGGCGCGTGGTCCGGGTGCGCGCGTCGGGTGGCCCGATCGTGGGATTCCCCGGAAGCGGCCCTGTGTGACGCGGGTCACATGGAGGCGGGGAAATAACCGGGGACCTGGTCCCCGTTTACGCCTGTGTTCAACGAAGTGGGGATTCTTTCCCCGGATGAATCTCTGGATGGATCCCGGACGGATTCCCGGACGGATTCCCGGACGGATTCCCGGACGGATCCATCGACGACTGTGAGGAGGCCGTGGCGTGACCAGCACCGCCGACACCGCGCCCGCCCGCCGCGTACCCCGCCCGCGGGCCGACGCCCTGCGCAACCGCGAGCGGATCGTGACGGCCGCGCGCGAGATGTTCGTCGAGTTCGGGTCCCAGGTGCCCTACGACGAGGTCGCGCGCCGGGCCGGCGTCGGGAACGCCACGCTCTACCGGAACTTCCCCGAGCGCTCCGACCTCGTCCACGAGGTCGTCCTCTCGCTCATGGCCCGCGTCGCCGAGATCGCCGAGCGGGCCGCCGAGGAGGAGGACGACACCTTCGCCGCCCTCCGGCGCTTCACCCACGGCGCCGCCGACGAGCGCGTCGGCGCCCTGTGTCCGATGCTCGACGGCGCCTTCGACAAGGACCACCCCGACCTGGTCGCCGAGCGCGCCCGCCTGGAGGAGGTCGTCCAGGGCCTCGTCGAGCGGGCGCAGGCGGCCGGCCGGCTCCGCGCCGACGTCGGCGTCGGCGACCTGATGGTGGCGATCTCCCAGCTGACCCGCCCGCTGCCCGGATCGGGCTGCGGGGCCTTCGACCAGTTCGTCCACCGCCACCTGCAGCTCTTCCTCGACGGCCTGGAGACGCCAGCCCGCTCCGAACTGCCCGGGAAGGCCGCGACCCTGGAGGACCTGAGACGCGACTCCTGCTCGTCGTGACCTGACCCGCACCCCGTTACTTACGCCCTTTTTCACCAGTACGCGCCAAGAGGTGGCTACCCCCATGCCGAAAATCCCCGAGAAGCCCGCGATCCAGGCCGACCCCGGCCGCTGGAAAGCCCTCGTCTTCATCGCCCTCGCCCAGCTGATGGTCGTGCTCGACGCGACGATCGTGAACATCGCCCTGCCCTGGGCCCAGAAGGACCTCGGGATCTCGGACGGCAACCGGCAGTGGGTCATCACCGCCTACGCCCTCGCCTTCGGCGGCCTCCTCCTCTTCGGCGGACGCATCGCCGACCTGTGGGGCCGCAAGCGGACCTTCGTCACCGGTCTGATCGGCTTCGCCGCCGCCTCCGCCCTCGGCGGAGCCGCGACCGGCGAGGCCATGATGCTCGGCGCCCGCGCGCTCCAGGGCGCCTTCGGCGCACTCCTCGCGCCCGCCGCGCTCTCGCTGCTCGCCGTGACCTTCACCGACGTCAAGGAGCGCGCGAAGGCCTTCGGCATCTACGGCGCGATCGCCGGCGGCGGCGGCGCCGTGGGCCTGATCCTCGGCGGCTTCCTCACCGAGTACCTGAACTGGCGCTGGACCTTCTTCGTCAACATCCCGTTCGCGATCGTCGCCGCCGTCGGCGCGTACCTCGTCGTCCGGGAGCCCGCCGGCGGCCGCAACCGCTCGCCGCTCGACATCCCCGGCGTGATCCTCTCCACCCTCGGCCTGGTCTCGCTCGTCTACGGCTTCACGCGCGTCGAGTCCACCAGCTGGAGCGACCCGGGCGTGATCGGCCTCTTCGTCGCCTCCGGCGTGCTGCTGCTCGCCTTCGCGCTCACCGAGTCGCGGGTCAAGCACCCGCTGCTGCCGCTGCGCGTCGTGGCCGACCGCAACCGCGGCGGCGTCTACCTGTCGCTCGGTCTCGCCGTCATCGCGATGTTCGGCCTGTTCCTCTTCCTGACGTACTACCTCCAGGTCGTGAAGGGGTTCTCGCCGGTCAAGACGGGCTTCGCGTTCCTGCCGATGATCGTCGGCATGATCACGGGCTCGACCCAGATCGGCGCCCGCCTGATGACCCGCGTCCCGCCGCGGTTCCTGATGGCCCCGGGCTTCCTGACCGCCGGCGTCGGCATGCTGCTCCTGACCCAGCTGGAGATCGACACCTCGTACGCCGGGCTGATCCTGCCCGCGCAGCTGCTCCTCGGTCTGGGCATGGGCACGGCGTTCATGCCGGCCATGTCGCTCGCGACGCTCGGCGTGGACCCGCGGGACGCCGGTGTGGCCTCCGCGATGGTCAACACCTCGCAGCAGGTCGGCGGCGCCATCGGTACGGCCCTGCTGAACACGATCGCCGCCTCGGCGACCGCCGCCTACGTGGCCGACCACGTCGCCGGCGCGACCACCCCGGCCGCGCAGAAGCTGCTCCAGTTCCAGAGCATGGTCGAGGGGTACACGACGGCCATCTGGTGGGCCGTCGGCATCCTGGCCCTTTCGGCCACGATCGCCTTCGTGTTCATCAACACCGGGAAGCCGGGCACCGTGCCGGTCGCCGGGTCCGGCACGGGCGCGGACGCGGACGCGGAGGACGAGGTGAAGGTGCCCGTCGTCGCCCACTGATCCCGCCGGTACGCGCATGAACGGTACGCGTACGAACGGGCCTGCCCCGGT
>NZ_MWIG01000676.1:0-697 GCF_002156145.1 Streptomyces sp. NRRL B-24572
GACGTCATCGTCGGCAAGGGTCTGGGGGCCACCGCCATCCCACTGGAGCTGCCGCCGTTCACCCTGGTCGGCGCCACCGTACGGGCGGGCCTCCTGCCGCCGCCGCTGCGCGACCGCTTCGGCTTCACCGCACACATGGAGTTCTACGAGCCGGCCGAGCTCCAGCGCGTCATCCACCGCTCCGCCGGACTCCTCGACGTGGAGATCGACCCCGACGGCGCCGCCGAGATCGCCGGCCGCTCCCGCGGCACGCCCCGCATCGCCAACCGCCTGCTGCGCCGGGTCCGGGACTACGCCCAGGTCAGGGCCGACGGAGTGATCACCCGACAGGTCTCCGAGGCGGCCCTGAGCGTGTACGAGGTGGACAGCCGCGGCCTCGACCGGCTCGACCGCGCCGTCCTGCAGGCCCTGCTCAAGCTCTTCGGCGGCGGACCGGTCGGCCTGTCCACCCTCGCCGTCGCCGTCGGGGAGGAGCACGAGACGGTGAGAGAGGTGGCAGAGCCGTTCCTGGTACGGGAGGGACTGCTGGCCCGCACCCTGCGCGGCCGGATCGCCACGCCCGCCGCGTGGGAGCACTTCGGCCTCGTACCGCCACGACAGGACGGCCCGGCCGGCGGGCGGGAAGGCCCGCGCCGAGGATGAGCGCCGCACTGCCGCCCGGGCTGAGGGCCCGCTCGACCCCGGGGTCCCGCTCGAC
>NZ_MWIG01000677.1:0-5354 GCF_002156145.1 Streptomyces sp. NRRL B-24572
CCCGCTCCCGGCGGGAGCGGCTGGGTGAGCTCCGCGACCGGCTGCGGCTGGCCCGGGCGGCCGGGCTGCTCGACGAGAGCCCTGCGGAGGCCGCGGCCGTGGCGCGGGCGATCCTCGACGACAGCCCGACGGACGAGCGTGTCCATCAGCTTCTGATCGACGCCTATCTGCGGCAGGGCACACCGCGGCTCGCGGTCCGGCAGTTCCACCGCTGCCGGGAGGTCCTCGACACGGAACTGGGCATCCGGCCCGGACCGGAGACCGAGCGCCTCCACCTCCTCGCCCTGGGCGGGCCGAGCAGTGGCGTGACGGCGACCTCCCAGGGCGTCGCGCTGCCCGTCCCGCTGCGGGTCCCCGTACCGGCGCCGCTGCACGGCCGCGACGCCGCCCTCGCCGAACTGCGCACGCCCGGCGCGGCGCCGGTACACCTCCTGGTGGGCGAGGCGGCCCGCCGGGCCGCCGCGGACGGCGCACTGGTGTTGTGGGGAGCGGGCCACGAGGCGGAGGGGCGCACTCCGTACGGGGCGTTCGTGGAGGCCCTCGACGGCTGGCTCGCCGACCGGCCGGCGGCCGAACGGGCCGGAGTCGGCGCGGAGTACCCGGAGCTGACGGCCCTGCTGCCGTCGCTCGGCCGCACGGGCATCGACACCGCGCGCAGCCCCGAGGAGGAGGGGGACCGGCTGTTCGGCGCCACGGCCGCCCTGCTGCGGGACCTCGCGGCCACCACGCCCGTCCTCGTCGTGCTCGACGATCTGCACGCGGCTGACACGGGATCGTTCCAACTGCTCAGCCATCTGGCCCGGCGGGCGGCCGCCGGCCGCATCCGCTGGCAGTTCGCCGTCACCTGCCGGACCGGCGAGCTCGCCGAGACCGACCCCCGGCAAGCCGCCCTGGACGCACTGGAGCGGGCGGGCCTCGCCCGGCGGCTGCCGCTGGAACGCCTCGACCGCACCGAGTGTCTGGCGCTCGCCGCGCACGCCATGGGTCTGCCGCAGGGGGCGTCGGTCCCCGAGCAGGTCTGGGAGCTGTCCCTCGGCAATCCGCTGTTCGCCCTGGAGCTCGCCCGGGAGCTCGGCGAGCGCACCGACGTGCCCGACCGTGTCCACGCCCCTCAGGGGGTGCGCCAGTTGGTCGCGGGACGGCTGGCCCGACTCGCTCCCGCCGCCCGACGCGTGGTGGAGGTGGTCGCCGTCGCCGGCGGCACCGCCGCACTCTCCGAGGTCCTCGACGTCGCCGCGGGAATGCACCCTCCCGTCTCCGGCGCGGTGGCCGCCGAAGGCGCCGACGCCGCGGTCGCCGCCTCGGTGCTCGCCGACCGGGAAGTGGTCACCGGCGGCCGTACGATCCCGGGCCTGGCCTTCCGCCACCCGCTGGTCCAGCTCACCTGCTACGAGCAGCTGTCCGCCGCCCGGCGCAGGCTGCTGCACTCCGCGTACGCCGACGCGGTACGGCGCCGCAGCCCCGAGGCGGTGGACACCCTCGCGGCGCACCTCACGCGCGCCGGCGACCCGCGCGCCACCGGTTATCTGCGCCAGGCCGCGGAACGCGCCGCCGCCCTGTTCGCCAACGACACCGCCGATCACTACTACGCCGAACTGACCGGGCTCCTCGATTCGCTGGCCGGCGAGGCAGCCCTGGCCCGCATCGACCACAGCGCCGTACTGCAGCGGATGGGGCGCTACGAGGACGCCGCCGGGCTGCTCCGCGAGGCGGTGGACGACCTGCGCAGGCGCGGCGACACGGACGGCCTCGTCCTGGCCGCCGGTCGGCTGGCCGAGGTGCTCGCCCGGTCGGGAGCCGCCGCCGAAGGACTGGCCCTGCTCGACGCACACCCACCCGGTCCCGCCACCCCGCCCCGGGCGGCCACGGTCGCGCTTGCGGCCCGCGCCCTGATCTGTCTCGTCGTCGGCCGCTACGCCCAGGCGGTGACGGCCGCGCGCCGCGCCGAGGCGGCGGCCCTGCAGGTGACGGGCCCGGAACGGCGCGGGCTGCTGGCCCGAGCCCTCTCCCTGCAGGCCGCCTCGCTGGCCCTGGACGGCCGCTTCGCCGACGCGGGTCCGGTCGCCGACGCGGCCCTTTCGCACGCCGAGGCGTTCGGCGAGCCCCGGCTGCTGGGTTCGGTCCTTTCGGTGCAACGCGAGCAGGCCCGCCGTAAGGGGCGGCTGCGCGAGGCACTGAAGATCGGCGGCCGGGCCCTCACCCTCGCCGAACACGCCGGCGACCCGGCGGGCATCGCCTTCGAGCGGGCCAACCTGGCCGAGCTCCATCTGCTCCTTGACGAGCACGAGGAGGCATCGGCCCATGCGGCGGCGGCCGTGCGAGAGTCCGTGGCCGAGCCGTACTGGTCGACGCCGTACGCCCTGCACGCGGCGGCACGGGTCGCGATGCACGCGGGGGACGGCGACCCTGACGGCCTGCTCGACCGGGCGCTGTGCGCGGCGGTGGAGCACGGTGACCACCAGGCCCGGCGCGAAGTGCTCGCCGCACAGGCCGAGCGGCACATCCGGCAGGGCGATCCCGAGCAGGCGCTGACTCTGCTGGAGCAGGTACGTGCGGCCGGCGCGGCCCATCTCCTCGCCTGGGCGCACCTCGCGGCGGGCCACGCCCGGCAGGCGGCCGAACTCGCCCTGACCGAGGCCGAGCGAGCGGCCCGGGCCGGCGAGCACCTCGTGGAGACCGAGGCCCGGATCGTCCACGCGGCCGCCCTCGCGGCATTGGGGCACAGGCAGGAGTCGACGGACGGCTTCGCGGCCGCGACCCGCCTGGCGACGGAGCTGCCGTACCCGGCCGGCCTGCGATACGCCGAGTCCGCCGAGTCACGGTGCCGATCGCGCTGAGGCCCACCGGGGTCCAATGGCCCCCAGGCCGAGCGGCACCCACGCTCGGGACGAACGCCCGGGTCACCCGGTGCCGACCAGCAGCGCGGAGGGCGGAAGACCGCCGAACGCCACGACCGGCAGCGTCCAGGACATCGGCCACCGAGTCCTCGGCCGCCCCTGCGCCGGCACCGACCACGTGTTCCGGCTGAACGGACCGCGCGTCGAGGCCTCCTCCGGCCTGGACGAGGGACTCTTCGACCTCCTCGCCAAGGGGAGGGTGTTGATGGCCCTGCTTCGGTAGAGTCGGCGCACTGAAGGAACAGAGGAGCCCCGGTGCGCAGAAAAGACAGCGACGTCGATGGCCATGGTCAGTGGGCCGTGACCATCAGGTGGATGCAGGCCGTACTGTTCGGAGCCGTTGTCCTGCTGTTCGGATTCCGCATCTGGGAGCGAGAGCACGGCGGTGGTTCGAGCTCGATCGTGTTCGGGCTGATGGCCGCATCGGCACTGTCCATCGGCGTACTGGAACGCTATCGGGCGAACGCCGTCAAACGATCTCGGTGACTCGCCTTCCCGTCGGCTCGGGCCGCCGCTGACAGGGGCCGACCACCCGGCGGATGCCTTTCCCGCTGCGGATGCGAGCGCGTTCACGCCGTTCAGCGGCTGGGACGTCGCGGTGGCGGGCGTCGGCGTTGCGCCGGCGCAGGTAGCGTGCGGGGCCCGGGTCTGCACGGTGTGGTGGGGGCGGAGTTGGCGATGGTGAACTTCCAGTCCTGCGTGTCGTCCGCCGAACGGCCCGGTCCCGTCCTGGGCGTTGCCGGAGCCGCCCTCCCCCGGTGCCGCCGGCCGCGGGAGCCACCGAGGTGGTCGGCCGGCCCGCCGCGTTCCCTCCGCCGCCCTCTGCCCTCCTGCTGTTCCCCACCGCTGCCGTGTATGGGCGCTGCCGTGACGGGAAGGCTCGTACCAGCCTGGAGGGGGTGCCGTGACAGACGTGCTGGTAGTGGGGGCGGGGATACTGGGCCGTTCGGTCGCCTACGCACTGGCGCGCGCCGAGCCGGACGTACGCGTGGTGCTGTCGGGCCGGCGCGGCCCGGGGGCCTCGCAGGCGGCCGGGGCGATGCTCGGAGTCCTTGGCGAGGTCACCGCCGGCAGCCTCGACACCCGCCACGGCGAACTCCGCACGGCCATGGCCGTCGAAGCCGCCGCACTCTGGCCGGCCTGGCGGGCAGAGGTGCACGCGAGCACGGCCACGCCGGTCCGGGACGGATACGGCACGGGTACGTACGTCCTGCTCAACGCGGCATCGGGGAGGCTGGACGAGCAGGCGCTGGGGGCGATGCGCCGCACGGCCTCGCGCTTCCGGCTCCCCCTCGAGGACATCGACCCCGCCGAGGTTCCGGCACATCGGCCCCTGGACAACGACCGGGCGCTCCGTGCCGTCTTCCTCCCGGAGGAAGGGTTCCTGGACGCGAGGCGCTGGCTGGACGCGCTGGATTCGGCCTTGGCGGCCCTGCCGAACGTGCGGCGCGCGGGATCCGGCCGGCTGCGGGCGGCCGGGGCGGCGTACGAGCTGACCACCCGCGGGGGCCGGTTCCGGGCGCCTCGGGCCGTCGTCGCAGCCGGGGCGTGGACGAGCGGGCTGCTGGCCGGGATCGATCCGGAGCTGCCCGTCCTGCCGGTGGTCGCGGCGGAGGGTACGGCCGTCACCGTGCGTCCGCCCGAGCCCGCCCCACCGGTAGTGCTGCGTACGCCCAACCGCGCCTACGCCTGCGGGCTGCACGCCGTCCCGCAGGCCGACGGCGGCTGGTATCTCGGCGCGTCCGCCGCCCCCTCCCAGGAACCCGGCGCCGCCCCGACGGCCGGCGCGCTTCGCTTCCTGCTGGACGCCGCCGTCGGCCAGCTCCACCACGGACTGGCGACCGCCCGCGTCGACCGTGTCCACCACGGCAACCGGCCCGTCGGCCTGGACGGCCACCCGCTCCTGGGCTCCGCGGGCCTCCCCGGCCTGTGGGTGGCCTCCGGTACGCACCGCGACGGCCTGCACGCCTCGCCACTGATCGCCCGGGAACTCGCCGCCGAGATCCTGCACGGCCGCCCCAGCACCTGGCTGGCACCCTGGCGCCCGGACCGGGCACCGATCGCCGACCGGAGCTCCGCCGCGGCGATCGAGGAGGCGACGGCACACCATGCGGCGCTCGCGGCCGAGTCGCGGACGCGGCCACCGCTCACCGGCGACTGGCCGGGTCTGCTCACCGACGCCTACCGGCAGTTGATGGAACAGGTGTACGCGCGCATGCCCGAGGGCTACGTCCTGCCACCCGAACTGGCACCGCTCGGCTACGAGCAGGGCCCGGCCCTGGCCAAACTCGTCCAGACCCACCTCGATCGCAGGGCGGCACGCCCGGCGCCGTAGGCCGGCCGCAGGGTGCGGCCGCAGCGCCGGGGCAGGGCGGCAGCGAGACGCTCCGACCGACCCGAGGTCGTTCACACTTCCTCCTGCCCGGTGCCCGGCCGGCGGCCGGGCACCGGGCAGGA
>NZ_MWIG01000678.1:0-3664 GCF_002156145.1 Streptomyces sp. NRRL B-24572
AGGGGAAGGGGCCGGTCACTGCGCCACCCCCGAGGCGGAGTGACCGGCCCCTTCCCCTTGGGACGCCCGGTCCGGTGAGGGCTGCGGGCAGCGACAAAGCGGCACCGCCGGTTCGGGCGGTGCCGCTTTCGGTTTTCCGTGCTCCGGTCACCGTGCGGGGAGTTCACCCCGGGCGCAGAACGCGCCGCCGAAGTAGAGCAGGGGGTCCTCGCCCTCGCCCCGTACCGCCCGTACGCGGCCGATGACGATCGTGTGGTCGCCGCCCGGCACCGTGCTGTGGACCTCGGCGTCCACCCAGGCCAGGGCTCCGGCCAGGTGCGGCGTGCCGGTGGCGGGGGAGGGGCGCCAGCCGACTCCGGCGAAGCGGTCCGGGTGCGAGGAGGCGAAGCGCAGGCCCAACTCCTCCTGCCCGGCGCTGAGGATGTTCACGCTGAACGACCCGGAGCGCAGCACGCGCGGCAGCGTGCGCGAGGTGTTGGCGGCCGAGATCGTGACCAGCGGCGGGTCCAGGGACAGGGACGCGAACGACTGGCAGGTGAAGCCCACGGGCCCGGGATCGCAGGTCGTGATCACCGTGACACCCGTGCAGAAAAGGCCCATCGTCCGGCGGAACTCCTTCTCGTGGAACTCCGAGGGTCCGGGGAATTCCGAGGGTCCGTGGAGCTCCGGGGGTCCGTGGAGCTCCGAAGGCAGCGTGGCGATGTGTGCGTCGTGCCCGACCGGGGTCTTCATGCCGCCACCGTGGGCCGACCGGCTATCCCACCGCTATACGACGCACTCGGGTGCGCCTCTCGAACGCCTATAGGAACGCGATAGGCGGCGCGGCGAGCCTCCGCACGGAGCCGGTGCGAGACGCGCGCCGTTCCGCGTCCGCCCCGCCCGACGGCGGGGCGGGTCACCGAACTGCCGTGGTCCGCACGAGTACACCGTTCTGGGAGCGTGAGTCGGTTGGTGTTTTCCGAGGTTCGAAGCGACGTCCGCCTGCCGGTCACCGCCGCCCAACTCGGCGTGTGGGTGGCGCAGCGGCTGGAGCCCGAGAGCCCGCTGTACCAGTGCGCCGTCCGCTACGACTCCGGACCGCTCGACGCCGACGTGCTCCAGGAGGCGGTGCGCCGGGCGGTGGCCGGCACGGACGCCCTGCGCGCCCGCTTCGGCGACGACGGCGAGGTCTTCCAGGTCGTCCGCGCGTCCGTCGACGCGCCCCTGACCGTGGTGGACCTGCGGGCCGAGCACGATGCCGAGGCGGCGGCCCGCGCCTGGATGGACGAGGACCTGGCCACCGTGCCCGACCTCGGAGGGGACACCCTCTTCCGGCACGCCCTCCTCCAGGTCTCCGACGAGCGGCACGTCCTCTACTTCCGCTACCACCACATCGTCCTCGACGGCTTCGGCCAGACCCGCTACATCGACCGGCTCGCCCGGCTGTACTCCGCGCTCCTCACCGGGGAGGACCTGCCGCCGGCCGGCCCGCACGGCCTCGACGCCCTCGTCGCCGAGGAGGCCGCCTACCGCGACTCCCCCCAGTGGCAGAACGACCGCCGCTTCCTGCTCGACCTGGTGAGCGACGTCGAGGAGCGCCAGTCGCTCGCCGAGCACGCCGCCGGACCGGCCCCGCGCGCCCTGCGCTGCCACGTCGAGCTGCCGCGCGAACTGACCACCGCCCTCACCTCGGTGGGGCACTGGCCGGCCGTGATCGCCGCCGCGACCGCCGTCTACCACCACCGCATGCTCTCCGTCGGCGACGTGGTCGTCGGCGTCCCGGTCGCCGCCCGGCGCTCGCCGGCCGCGCTCGCCACCCCGTCGATGCTCGCCAACGACCTGCCGCTCCGACTGACGGTCACCCCCGGCGCGAGCTTCGCCGACCTCGTGGAGCAGGCCCGCGCCGGGCTCGGCGCCCTGCTGCGGGTGCAGCGCTTCCGCCGCGAGGACCTCCACCAGGAACTCGACCTCACCGGCACCGGCGCGGCCCTCTCCGGCACGGCCGTCAACGCCATGTCCTTCGACACCCGCGTCCGCTTCGGCGACGTGACGGCCACCGGCCACCAGCTCTCCAACGGCCCGGTCGCCGACCTGGCCCTCGCCACCTACGGGGACCCGGCCGACGGCACCGTACGCCTGGAGTTCGCCGCCAACCCCGAGCTGTACCCCGAGCCCGCGCTGCACGCCCACCGGCGCCGCTTCCTCACCCTGCTCACCGCCCTCGCCGCCGCCCCCGACGCCCCCGTCGGCCGGGCCGACCTCCTCGACGAGGAGACCCGCACCCGCCTGCTCGACGGCCCCGAGGACACCGCGGGCCCGGTCCCGGGCCGGCTCGTCGACCTCTTCGAGCGGCAGGCGGCCGCCACCCCCGACGCCGTCGCCGTACGGGCCGACGAGGTCCTCACCTACGCCGAACTCGACGCCCGGGCCAACCGGCTCGCCCGGCTGATGGCGGACCGCGGCGTCGGCCCCGAGCGGCTCGTCGGCGTCGCCCTGCCCCGTACCGCCGGGCTCGTCGTCACCCTGCTCGCCGTCCTCAAGACCGGCGGGGCCTACCTGCCCATCGACCCCGAGCACCCCGCCGACCGGATCGCCATGATCCTCGAGGACGCCCGCCCCGGGCTCCTCGTCACCACCGCCGACCGGCCCGTACCGGCGGACGTGCCCGCCCTCCTGCTCGACGGGACCGACCTCGCCACCGGTGACGCCACCCCCCTCGGCCGCGCCCAGGACGGCCGCAGCACCGCGTACGTCATCTACACCTCCGGCTCGACCGGCCGCCCCAAGGGCGTGGCCCTCGAACGCGCCGCGATGGACAACTTCCTGGCGGCGATGGACCGGGCCGTCCCCGTGCGCCCCACCGACACCCTGCTCGCCGTCACCACCGTCAGCTTCGACATCGCCGTCCTGGAGCTCTTCCAGCCGCTGCTCGCCGGCGCCACGGTCGTCCTCGCGAGCCGCGACGAGGTGCTCGACCCCGAGGCCCTGCGCTCCCTCGTGGGGCGGCACCGGATCACCGTCATGCAGGCCACCCCCAGCCTGTGGCAGGCACTGGTGGAGCAGCGCCCCGAGGCCTTCGCCGGGGTACGCGTCCTCACCGGCGGCGAGGCCCTGCCGCAGAGCCTCGCCGACACGCTCGCCGCGCACGCCGAGCGGGTCACCAACATGTACGGCCCCACCGAGACCACCGTCTGGTCGATGACCGCGCCGGTCGACGGCGGCCCCGTCACGCTCGGCACCCCGATCCTCAACACCCGGGTGTACGTGCTCGACGCCGCCCTCCAGCCCGTCCCGCCCGGCTACAGCGGCGAGCTGTACATCGCGGGCGACGGCATCGCCCGCGGCTACCGGGACCGGCCCGGGCTGACCGCCGAACGCTTCGTCGCCAACCCGTACGGGCCCGGCCGCTTCTACCGCACCGGCGACCTGGTGCGGCTGGAGGAGGACGGCGGCCTCACCTTCCTGTCCCGCCTCGACCACCAGGTCAAGGTGCGCGGCTTCCGCATCGAACTCGGCGACATCGAGGCCGCACTGCTCGCCCATCCGCCCGTCGAACGGGCCGCCGTCCTCATGCGCGAGGACCGGCCCGGCGACAAGCGCCTCGTCGCCTACGTCGTCTCCGCCGAGGGCGACTCGCCCGCACTGCGCGCCCACCTCGCCGAGCGGCTGCCCGAGTACATGGTGC
>NZ_MWIG01000679.1:0-2466 GCF_002156145.1 Streptomyces sp. NRRL B-24572
AGGTCCACGAGGTCCGCCCCCGTCCCGCCCTCGGCACCAAACCCTTCACCTTCTACAGCTACCGGCTCGAACCCCACCCCACCTTCCTGCTGAACGGGCACCTCGCGCGCGAGGCCTGGTGACGGGGATGGCTTAGGTTGTCCCGGATGAACGGGTGGGGGCGGAGTTACGGGTATGTGGGGCCGGCCGACGTGCGTGCGGGTGTTCGACCCGGCAGTGACGGGTGTCGGATCGCTTCCGTGGACGAGTTCGGCTCCTGGATTGGCGGGAGACCGGCGGCGGAGCTGGAGGAGCCGTTCACCTTCGTGGTCGATCTGGACGGCGTGCTGCGTCTGGCGCCGCGCCGGAGCGAGCATGTGGCCTGTGCCGGGGGTGGGTCGGTCCGGAGCGCCGGGGAGATCGCCTTCGCCCGTGAGGAGGGCGGCTGGTCGGTGACCGAGGTCAGTAACCTCTCGACCGGGTACTGCCCGGATGTCACGTCATGGCCGACGGTGGCCGAGGCGCTGGACCGTGCGGGCGTGAGGCACCCGGGAGGGTTCACGTACGAGGCGGTGTTCCGAAGGTGCCCCGGATGCCAGGAGCACAACCTCGTGCGTGAGGGCTACTTCGTCTGTGTCTTCTGCGGGAGCGATCTGCCCGTGCACTGGAACATCCACCCGCCGGTGGACGAGGCAGTGGGACTACTCAAGGGCGAACTGCGGGTGCTCGCCGATCTGGGTGCGGAAGGCGTCTGGCGTGGCTTTCTCCGCTTTGCCGGACGGCTGTTCGATGTCCCGGACGTGCCCGATGCCGATGGTCTCCTGTTCCAGTACGGGACGTACTCGTTCGGCGGTCCACCGGCGTTCACGCTGGACTTCGTCCGGCAGTTCGTGGTCGTCGACGAGGACGGCGATCATGATCACTTCGTGCAGGTCCACTGTGAGCTCCGGTACGGACCCGTACCTGCTCTGCGCGCCTTGGGAAGCTTCGACTCGTGGTACTTCCGCGACTCCGGAGACGATCTCGGCGAGTGGGGCGAGGCGATGGGCGAGCAGGCGGTCTGGGCTGCGATCCGTTCGCTCGAGCCCATCGAGATCAGGGTGTATCAGGAGCAGGTCTAGTCACTCAGGCGGCCGGGGCCTGGTTCTTGTCGTCGTCCTCCGGGAGCTTGCAGACGCGCTCCAGGAAGAGGGCGGCGGCGACGACTCCGATGCCCGCCGCGACCGAGAGGGCCGCGTAGAGGGCCTGGTCGCGGCGGGCGGGGACGTCGAGGGAGCCGAGGAGGAAGACGCCCGTGCCGCCGTACATGCCGGCGACGAGGGCGGCGACCAGGGCGCTCGCCTGGCCGAAGACCACCGCGCGGGCCGCCATCAGGGGTTCGACGCCCTTGGCGCCGGGGCGGCGCTCGCGCTGGGCCTTGAGGCGGACGCGGATCGAGAGGGCAGTCGCGGTGAGGATGACGGCGATCACGGCGAGGACGATGGGCGCGGCGATCGGCACGCTGGGGAGGGTGCCGACGGCGTCCCAGAGGCGGGCGGCGCCCCAGGAGAGGATTCCGGACACGAGGAACAGTCCGGTGAGCACCTTGAGCCGCAGTTGTTTCACCGGATGTCCTTCGTGTCGTCGCTGGGGCGGTCTGGCACGAGCGTAACGACTACTCCGGGAGACGGAGTTCCAGGTCGGCACGGGGGGTGACGCCTTCGCGGCCGAGGGCGGCGAGGAGTTCGGCCACGGGTCCGTGGCCGGGGATCCGGGCGTCGGGGTCGACGTCGTGCCAGGGGGCGAGGACGAAGGCGCGCTGGTGGGCGCGGGGGTGCGGGAGGGTGAGGACGGGGTCCTCGGAGACCACGTCCGCGTAGGCGATGATGTCGACGTCGATGGTGCGGGCGCCCCAGCGCTCCTCGCGGACGCGGTGGAAGGCCTCTTCGACGGCGTGGGCCCGCTCCAGGAGGGAGGAGGGCGGCAGGGTCGTCCTCACGAGGGCGACGGCGTTGAGGTACGAGGGCTGGGTGCCGGGCTCGACGCCCCAGGGGGCCGTCTCGTAGACGGGGGAGACGGCCTTGACCCGGAGGCCGGGGGTGTCGCCGAGGGCGTCGATGGCGCCCTGGAGGGTCTCCAGGCGGTTGCCGAGGTTGGCGCCGAGGGCGAGGACGGCCCAGCGGGGGTTGGAGAGGGTGGTGTCGGCGGCGTCGACGGTCTCGACGACGGAGGCCGGCACGGGCTGGACGGTGGGGTCGCTCTGGGTCGGCTTCATCGTCGGCTCCGGGTGATCGTGATGGTCACGTCGTCGAAGGGCACGGTGATGGGCGCGTCCGGCTTGTGGACGACGACTTCCACCTCTTGTACCCCGGCGTGGCTGAGGCACTGCTGGGCGATGCGCTCGGCGAGGGTTTCGATGAGGTCGACGGGCTCGCCCTGGACGACGTCGACGACCTCTTCGGCGACGATGCCGTAGTGCACGGTCTTCGCCAGGTCGTCGTCGGCCGC
>NZ_MWIG01000068.1:0-16629 GCF_002156145.1 Streptomyces sp. NRRL B-24572
GGGGACCCCCTTGCCCCGCGGGACGATTGCCCACACGGCAGCGGGGCGCCGCCCGGTGCGGCGGGCGGCGGGCACACGGCGCGAGGCGCGGCCCGCGCGGCCCGCCCCCTCACAGCTCCGCCAGGAGTTCCGCCTTCTTCGCCGAGAACTCCTCATCCGTCACCAGCCCCGCCTGATGCAGCTCCCCCAAGTGCCGAATCCTTTCAGCCACCGCCCCCGGGTCCCGGAGCTCCGCGTCCCGAGCCCCCACCGGCGCCGCGACGGGCACGGCGGGCGCGCGGTCCTTGCCCCGGATCGCGGCGAGGACCGAGGCCGCGAAGGTCAGGGACTCGTGCACCGGCCCGTAGCGGCCGAAGACGACACACGCCGGGTCCTGGTCGGGCCGGTCGGCCCGGGGCGCGCCGCCCCGGGGCACCAGCCGCAGGTACCCGTCGACGCCGTTCGGCGAGCGCCATTCGACCCCGCAGAGGTCCCGTACGGGAAAGACCTGGTCGCCGGCCTTCCACTTCTCCGAGGACGCCCCGGTCCGGGACCAGCGGAACGCGACCTCGGAGGTCCCGTCGAAGCTGGCCCTCGCGTCGTACGCCTTGAAGGACTGCGGCCCCGACGGCGGCGCCACCAGGAACCGGTCGGCGGGCGCGACGCCCCCGACGGCCCCGTCCTCCACGCCGAACGCGTCGTACGCCTTGTACGCCTCGTACCCGGCGGCCCCCGCGGCCCCCGGGTGCGACGCGAGGAGCGTCCGCAGCTCGTCCCGGTACTGCTCGGCGAGCGTCTCGCGTTCCGCCGGGAGCACCAGGCGGTACGGATCGTTGCCCTCCTTGAGCTGCCCCGCGGCCGCCTCCATCAGCGGATCGGCGCCCGGCCTCGGCACGGCGTGCAGCACGACGGTGCCCCGCTTGCCGGGCGCGAGCGTCACCGACGCCAGCGCCTCCAGCGGTACGCGTCTCTCACGCAGCGCGCTGAACAGCTTCGGCGTGCGGATCCCCCGGTCGAAGCGGATGACGAGGGCGTCGCTCTCGAGCTCCCAGGTGGCATGAATTCCGGCCAGCACATCACCCATGCGCCTCATCGTAAGCGGCGTGTGCCCTTGCGTCGCCCCTGTGAAAGGTCCCGAAATTACGTGATCTACGCGCGTCAGAGCCCTTCCGTGCCGGATATTCCGTCGCGGCAAGCGCTGTCGGCACGTGCGCAGACCAGTCGCGGGTAGGCCCCGACGCCTATCGCGGCGAGGTTGCCGAGGCTCTGCGTCCCCGGCTCGAAATAGCCGCTGTGGCCGAGCGCCCCGCGCGCGGAGAGCAGTCGGGCGCCGAACTCCGGCGCGACCGGGTCCGCGCCGTGCCCGACCCCGCCCACCTCCAGGTGCGGCACGTCGGCGATCCAGTCGTCGGCGTCCCGCATGGCCCATATGCGCGCGGGGCTGTCGAGGTCGGCGGCCCGTTCGACCCGCATCCCGGGGCTTCCGGCCACGGCCACGTCGGTCACCCGGGCGGGCAGCCGGGGCGCGGCGACCCCGCAGAGCACGGAGCCGTAGCTGTGGCAGAAGAGCGCCACGCGCGCGTGCGGGGGCAGTGACTCGGTGAGGCCCACCAGGCGTACGGCTCCTTCCTCGGCCAGCCGGCCGGTCATCGCGTCGACGCCGATCCCGGCGGGCGCGGTGTAGTCGGCCCAGGCGATCACGGCCACGCGCGCGCGGGGCGAGGTCCGCCGCTCGGCCGCGTAGAGGGCCTCGGCCATGCCGGCCGGGGCGCCGTACCGGCCGTGGGTCTTCTGGAAGGTGAGCAGATTGGTGTCGACGCCGGGCACGATCACCGAGACGCGCCGGGCCCGGCCCAGGTCTCCGAGGACCTCGGCGGCCCGCCCCGTACCGGTCGGGTCGAAGGCGAGGACCTGGCGGCCGGGCCGCATCAGGGAGGCGAAGCGGTCGACGCGGCGCCGGGCCTCGTGCCGGCCCTCGGGGGAGAGCCTGGTGTCGTCGACCCTGCCGCGCTCGGCGGCGTACGCGCGCGCGAGGGTGATCCGGTTGGCGCGGTAGCGCAGGGTGACGGGGACGCCGTTGAGGTTGCCGACGACGAGCGGGTGCCGGGCGGCGAGCCGGGCGCCGTCCGCCGGGCCGAGTCCGGCGAAGAAGGCGGCGACCGTACGGGCCGGGGCGGCCGGGTCGGGCAGCGGCCGGTCGTCGATCCGGTCCCGTGCCCAGGCGGCGAGCGCGGCCTCACGGGACGACCAGGATGCGGGACGGTGCCGGATCGTGGTCCATCCGGTGGTCGCGAGGAGCACGAACACCACGGCGAGCGCGAGGAGCGCGCGCGTGGCGACGAGAGTGGGCGAGGCGTCGGCGGAGGTCACGGGCGGCCACCCTACGGGGCGGAGGTGACGGGGTCGGACCCGCGGGGTCCTATCGCTCCCGATTCCGCCGGTGCGGGGCCGAGCCGGACCCGCGGGGCCCTATCGCTCCCGGTCCCGCCAGTGCGGGGCCAGTGCCGGGCCGAGGTGGTCGAGGTAGTCCTCGGTGAGCGCGCGGATGGCCTCCAGGCTCTGGTCCGTGCCCCGGCCCCACATCTGGCCGGTCACCCGCATCACCCCGCTGAACGCCGCCACGGCGATCCGGGGGCGCGGGTCCTCGTCGACGTCGAGGCCCTCGCGCGCGGCGATGATCCGGGCGATGGTCTCCTCCATCTCGGTGGAGCGGCGCAGATGGGCGGCGAGCAGTGCGGGCGTCGACTCGATCATCAGGTACGTGCGCACGTACAGCTCGACGGGGACGACCTCCGCGATGGCCTCGCCGATGGTGTCCCAGCCGCTCAGGACGGCGTTGCGCATCGCGTCGAGGGGGGCCTCCTCCGGGGGGCGCTGCCCGAGGGCGTGCACGAAACGCTCCTCGACCATGTGCTGGACGGCGAAGGCGACCTCCTCCTTGGAGGAGAAGTACCGGAAGAAGGTGCGCTGGGAGACCTCCACGGCGTCGACGATCTCGTCGACGGTGGTCTGCTCGTACCCGTGTTCGGTGAAGAGCTCGAGCGCGACCCGGATCAGCGCGTCGCGCGTGCGCTGCTTCTTCCGCTCGCGCAGTCCGGGCAGGGACACGGGCACGGTCACGTAGAGGTCCTCTTTTCCGGCATTTCGTCAGCTCAGCGTACCTGTGAGCTACGTGACAGTTACCGACGCGTGAATCGCTTTGTCAATTGTCAGTGGCTGTCACTAGCCTCTTTCCCATGACTAGTCAGACCACCGTGGAAAAGGCCCCGCAGGGTCAGGGGGACGCCCGGGAACCCGTACCGGTCCCGGCGAAGGGACTGCGCGGCCACCCCTGGCTGACCCTGTTCGGCGTCGCCGTGGGCGTGATGATGGTCGCGCTCGACGGCACGATCGTCGCCATCGCCAACCCCGCCATCAAGGACGAACTCGACGCCAGCCTCGCCCAGGTCCAGTGGATCACCAACGGCTACCTGCTCGCGCTCGCGGTCGCCCTGATCACCGCCGGCAAGCTCGGTGACCGCTTCGGCCACCGGCAGACCTTCCTCATCGGCATCGCCGGCTTCGCCGGCGCCTCCGGCGCGATCGGCCTGTCGCACTCCATCGGGGCCGTGATCGCCTTCCGCGTCCTGCAGGGCCTCTTCGGCGCCCTGCTGATGCCGGCCGCGCTCGGCCTGCTGCGCGCCACCTTCCCCGCCGAGAAGCTGAACATGGCGATCGGCATCTGGGGCATGGTCATCGGTGCGTCCACGGCCGGCGGCCCGATCCTCGGCGGCTTCCTCGTGGAGCACGTCAACTGGCAGTCCGTCTTCTTCATCAACGTGCCGGTGGGCGTCGTCGCGCTCGTCCTCGGCCTGCTGATCCTCAAGGACCACCGCGCCGAGAACGCGCCGCGCTCCTTCGACGTCCTCGGCATCCTGCTGCTCTCCGGCGCCATGGCCTCCCTCGTCTGGAGCCTCATCAAGGCCGGCGAGTCCTGGGGCTGGTCCAGCGGCAAGACCTGGGGCTGCCTGATCGGCGCGCTGTTCCTGTTCGCGGTCTTCGCCTTCTGGGAGACCAAGGTCAAGGAGCCGCTGATCCCGCTGGGCATGTTCCGCTCCGTGCCGCTCTCGGCCGGCGTGGTGCTGATGGTCCTGATGGCCTTCGCCTTCATGGGCGGCCTCTTCTTCGTGACCTTCTACCTCCAGGGCGTGAAGGGGCTCGGCCCGGTCGACGCCGGTCTGCACCTGCTGCCGCTGACCGCGATGATGATCGTCTCCTCGCCGCTGGCCGGCGCGCTGATCACCAAGTTCGGGCCGCGCGTGCCGCTCGTCGGCGGCATGGTCTGCACGGCCGTCGCGATGTTCGGCATGATCACGCTCACCGCCGGCACCGGCACCCTCGTCATGTCCCTCTGGTTCGCCCTGCTCGGCCTGGGCCTCGCCCCGGTCATGGTCGGCGCGACGGAGGTCATCGTCGGCAACGCGCCTCTCGAGCTCTCCGGCGTGGCCGGCGGTCTGCAGCAGGCCGCCATGCAGGTCGGCGGCGCGCTCGGCACGGCGGTGCTCGGCGCCGTCATGTCCTCCAAGGTCGCCGACTCCTTCGCGGGGAACTGGAAGGAGGCCGGCATCCCGGTCCCGGCCGACCCGCGCCTGGAGCAGGCCGCCGAGTTCGGCATGGCCCCGCCGGAGCTGGCCCAGGCGCCGGGGATGACCCCCGGTCTCCTCCAGCAGATCACCGGCGTCATCCACGACACCTTCCTCGAAGGCATGGGCCTGGCCTTCACCGTCGCCGGAGGCGTCGCCGTCGTCGCGGCCCTCGTCGCCACGCTCACCAAGCGCGGCGAGAACGCGGAGGCGGGCGGCATGGGCGGTCACATCTGACGCCCGTTCCTCGGGGTTCCCGTAGGGGGCCGTCACCCGTTCGCGTGAACGGGGACGGTCCCTCTTCCGTTGCCGGGAGACCTCCGCCATTCTCGTGATTACAGAGAGTGACGAAACGGGGGTTCACCAGCATGTATACGAAGACCGTCCTCATCGGCGCGGCCGTCACGGCCCTCCTCTTGTCCGCCCTCGCGGCGGCACCCGCGGCACCGGCGGCACCCGCGGCACCCGCGGCACCTGCGGCACCTGCGGCACCGGCAGCCGCGCCGCCCGGCACCGCCCTCGGGGCCTGCGGGCCCGGCCGGCTCTGCCTCTGGCCCAAGCCCGACTTCAAGGGCAGGCCGTGGACGCACGAGCTGGCCACGACCGACATCGACAGCTGCGTCGCCCTGCCGCCGGGCACCTCGGCGCAGTCCCTCGCGAACCGCACGGGGCGGCCGGTCACCACCTACCAGTCGGCCGAGTGCGCGGAGGCGGGGGAGTTCGAGACGTATCCGGGGCGGGGGACCTGGGTGCCGCAGACGGCCTACGAGGTCAGAGCGTTCAAGCTCTGGGAGCGGTAGGCGAGGGGACGTCACGCGGCTCGTTCGGCCCTGGCGGTTCCGGCGGGGCCGAGAGGCGGGCGACCTCCGCGCGCAGCTCGCGGACCTCCAGGGTGAGCGCCTCCAGGAGCTCCGTCTGCCGGCGCTCCACCGCGTCGTCGCGGTCGAAGCGGGAGATGAACCAGGCCGCGATGTTGGCCGTGACGACACCGAGCAGGGCGATGCCCGAGAGCATCAGGCCCACCGCGAGGATCCGGCCGAGACCCGTGGTCGGGGCGTGATCGCCGTAGCCGACCGTGGTCATCGTGGTGAACGACCACCACACCGCGTCCCCGAGCGTCTTGATGTTGCCGTTCGGGGCGTCCCGCTCGACGTGCAGCACGGCCAGCGAGCCGAACATCATCAGCCCGACCACCGCGCCCGCCACATAGGTGGTGAGCGTTATCTGCGGGGCCATCCGGGCCCGCCGGCCCACGAGGAGGAGCGTGGAGACCACCCGCAGCAGCCGCAGCGGCTGCACCATCGGCAGTATCACCGCGAGCAGGTCCAGCGGATGGCCGCGCACGAAGCGCCAGCGCTCCGGGGCGAGCCCGAGACGGACGAGATAGTCGAGCGCGAAGGCACCCCAGACGACCCACTCGACGTGGGTGCACAGCCGGTGCACCCACGGCTCGGCGCCGGGAGCCACGATCGGCACCGCGTAGGCGATGCCGAACGCGACCGCGAGCACCAGGAGCGGTGTCTGGGTGCGCTCCTCCCAGCGAAGCTTCATGACGGGCATGACCGGCATCGTAGGGAATGGAGGGAATGGCGAAGGGCGGCGGGACCGCGTCCCACCGCCCTCACCGGCCGAAACGGACTACCGGCCGGAACGAACTACCGACCGAAGCGAGCTATCGCCCGAAGCGAGCCCGCCAGTCGTTGCCGTCAGGCGTCGCCGCCCGCGGCGCCCGGGTCGGCGGCCGTCACGTCGAGCAGCTGGTAGCGGTCCACGGCCTGCTTCAGGGCCGAGCGCTCGACCTTGCCGTCACGGGCGAGCTCGGTCAGCACGGCGAGCACGATCGACTGCGCGTCGATGTGGAAGTAGCGACGGGCCGCACCGCGCGTGTCCGCGAAACCGAAGCCGTCCGCGCCCAGCGAGGTGTACGGGCCGGGCACCCAGCGGGAGATCTGGTCCGGCACCGTGCGCATCCAGTCCGAGACCGCGACGAACGGGCCCTCGGCGCCCTGGAGCTTGCGCGTCACGTACGGGACGCGCTGCTCCTCGTCCGGGTGGAGCAGGTTGTGCTCCTCCACGGCCACGGCCTCGCGGCGCAGCTCGGTCCAGGAGGTCGCGGACCAGACGTCGGCCTTGACGTTCCACTCCTCGGCGAGGATCCGCTGCGCCTCGATCGCCCACGGCACGGCGACGCCCGAGGCCATGATCTGCGCCGGGATCGCGCCGGCCTCGCCGGCCCTGAGGCGGTGGATGCCCTGGAGGATGCCCTCCACGTCCACGTTCTCGGGCTCGGCCGGGTGCTGGATCGGCTCGTTGTAGACGGTCAGGTAGTAGAAGACGTCCTCGGCCTCGGGGCCGTACATCCGCCGCAGACCGTCCTTGACGATGTGCGCGATCTCGAAGCCGAACGCCGGGTCGTAGGCGATGCAGGCCGGGTTGGTCGAGGCGAGGAGGTGTGAATGGCCGTCCGCGTGCTGGAGGCCCTCGCCGGTCAGCGTCGTCCGGCCGGCCGTGGCGCCGAGGACGAAGCCGCGCGCCAGCTGGTCGGACATCTGCCAGAACTGGTCGCCGGTCCGCTGGAAACCGAACATCGAGTAGAAGACGTACACCGGGATCAGCGGCTCGCCGTGCGTGGCGTACGCCGATCCGGCGGCGATCAGCGAGGCCGTGCAGCCGGCCTCGGAGATGCCGTCGTGCAGCATCTGGCCGGTCGGCGACTCCTTGTAGGCGAGGAGGAGCTCGCGGTCCACCGCCTCGTACTGCTGGCCCAGCGGGTTGTAGATCTTGGCGCTGGGGAAGAACGCGTCCATGCCGAAGGTGCGGTACTCGTCGGGGGCGATCAGCACGAAGCGCTTGCCGATCTCCTTGTCCCGCATGAGGTCCTTCAGGATGCGGACGAAGGCCATCGTGGTGGCGATCGACTGCTGCCCCGAGCCCTTCTTGGCCGCCGCGTAGACCTTGTCGTCGGGGAGGACCAGCGGCTTCGCCCGCACGACACGGGTGGGGACGTACCCGCCCAGCGCCTTGCGGCGGTCGTGCATGTACTGGATCTCCTCGGAGTCCCGGCCCGGGTGGTAGTACGGCGGCAGGCCCTCCTCCAACTGCTTGTCCGTCACCGGGATGTGCAGCCGGTCGCGGAAGCGCTTGAGGTCGTCGACCGTCAGCTTCTTCATCTGGTGGGTTGCGTTGCGGCCCTCGAAGTTCGGGCCCAGCGTCCAGCCCTTGACGGTCTGCGCGAGGATCACGGTCGGCTGGCCGGAGTGGGCCTTCGCCGCCGCGTAGGCCGCGTAGATCTTCCTGTGGTCGTGGCCGCCGCGGCCCAGGTGCAGGACCTGCTGGTCCGACATGCCCTCGACCATCGCCCGCAGCCGGTGGTCGTCGCCGAAGAAGTGGTCCCGGATGTAGCCGCCGGTCTCCGTGGCGTACGTCTGGAACTGGCCGTCCGGGGTGGTGTTCAGCTTGTTCACCAGGATGCCGTCGCGGTCCTGCGCGAGCAGCGGGTCCCAGGAGCGGTCCCAGATCAGCTTGATGACGTTCCAGCCGTTGCCCCGGAAGATCGACTCCAGCTCCTGGATGATCTTGCCGTTGCCGCGGACCGGGCCGTCGAGCCGCTGGAGGTTGCAGTTGACGACGAAGGTGAGGTTGTCCAGACCCTCGCGGGCGGCGATGGAGAGCTGGCCGAGCGACTCGACCTCGTCCATCTCGCCGTCGCCGAGGAACGCCCAGACGTGGGACTTGGAGGTGTCGGCGATGCCGCGCGCCTCCATGTACCGGTTCATCCGCGCCTGGTAGATCGCGCCGAGCGGGCCGAGGCCCATCGACACGGTCGGGAACTCCCAGAAGTCCGGCATCAGCCGCGGGTGCGGGTACGACGAAAGGCCGTTCGGGAACTTCGACTTCTCCTGGCGGAAGGCGTCGAGCTGCGTCGCGTCCAGCCGGTCGAGGAGGTACGCGCGGGCGTAGATGCCGGGGGAGGCGTGCCCCTGGAAGAAGATCTGGTCGCCGCCGTCGCCCTCGTCCTTGCCGCGGAAGAAGTGGTTGAAGCCGACGTCGTACAGCGAGGCCGAGGAGGCGAAGGTCGCGATGTGGCCGCCGACGCCGATGCCCGGGCGCTGGGCGCGCGAGACCATCACCGCCGCGTTCCACCGGGTGGCGTTGAGGACCTTGCGCTCGATCTCCTCGTTGCCGGGGAAGAACGGCTCGTCCTTGGTGGCGATGGTGTTGACGTAGTCCGTGCTGCGCATCTCGGGCACGGCCACGCGCTTCTCGCGGGCCCGCTCGATCAGGCGGAGCATGAGGTAGCGGGCCCGCTCACGGCCCCGCTCGTCGACGGCCGCGTCGAGGGAGTCGAGCCATTCCTGGGTCTCTTCCGGGTCGAAATCCGGGACCTGGCTGGGAAGGCCGCCAATGATGATCGGGTTGCGATCGGATCCGGGAGCCACGCTCTTCCTTCGCTGTTCGGGGGCGCCCACGGGGCCACGGGCTGGTCAGGATGTCCATCGTGTACCCCGCCGACGCCGGACGTCACATTTACCGAGGGGTAACCCCCGGGGTGCCTCGCCTGCCCTTCAGATGGCCGGGTGCGCTCAAATCGCAACCTTACGCCCAACCCGCGCATGCGTTTCGTCCGGGCGTTCGGCAGACTGAAACGGCAGACGCCCATAAACCGGGACCAACCATGTGTGCCTGATCGCGGAGGAGGGTCCGACGATGCCGGAAGTTGCGGCGAGACGGCCCCAAACGTCACCGTTTCGGCGGTCTCGGCGGCCTGGTACTTGCGCGATCCGCCCCGGCACGTGTGGACTACGGCCAGCGCCACGCGCATACGCGTGGCCCACAGCATTTTCCGAATGAGCAGGAGGCAAGCCGTGAGCGCGACCGCGGACCACGCGGAGGAGCGGACCAACCCGGCAGCGAGGCTGGGGTTCGAGCCCGGACAGGTGGTCCAGGAGATCGGCTACGACGACGACGTCGACCAGGATCTCCGTGAAGGCATCGAGTCCGTCATCGGGGCCGACCTCGTGGACGAGGACTACGACGACGTCGCCGACGCCGTCGTGCTCTGGTTCCGTGACGAGGACGGCGACCTCACCGACGCCCTGGTGGACGCCATCGGTCTTCTGGAGGACGGCGGCGTGATCTGGCTGCTGACGCCGAAGACCGGCCGTGACGGCTACATCGAGCCGTCCGACATCAACGATGCCGCGCAGACAGCTGGTCTCTCCCAGACCAAGAGCATCAGCGTCGCCAAGGACTGGGCGGGTGCCCGCCTGGTCGCCCCCAAGCGCTGATCATCACGCTGCGAGAAGCCCCCGCCGGTCCGCCGGCGGGGGCTTTCGTGCGCAGGCCGTAGGGTGGGATCCACCCGGGTTCACCGATACGGCCCAAGGCGATACGGCCAAGGCCCGGGCCCGTCGGAAGGGACGCGTACGCGATGGCGATCGAGGTCGGCACCAAGGCCCCGGAATTCGAGCTCAAGGACAACCACGGCCGGACCGTGCGGCTCTCCGACTTCCGCGGCGAGAAGAACGTGGTGCTGCTCTTCTACCCCTTCGCCTTCACCGGCGTCTGCACCGGTGAACTGCGCGAGCTCCGCGACAACCTGCCGGTGTTCGTCAACGACGACACCCAGCTCCTCGCCGTCTCCAACGACTCCATCCACACCCTCCGCGTCTTCGGCGACCAGGAGGACCTGGAGTTCCCGCTGCTCTCCGACTTCTGGCCGCACGGCGAGGCCTCCCGGGCGTACGGCGTCTTCGACGAGGACAAGGGCTGCGCGGTCCGCGGCACCTTCGTCATCGACAAGGACGGCGTCGTCCGCTGGACCGTCGTGAACGCCCTGTCGGACGCCCGCGACCTCGGCGATTACGTCAAGGCCCTCGAAGCCCTCTGAGCGCCGCGGGGCCGGGACGGGGCCGACACCCTCGGAATCACCGGGCGAATCGACTGTTTCGACCGGGAACCCGTCACTAGGATCCAGTCGTTGATCCGATGCCAACGCACGACTGGGGGCGCTGCCCCTGGAAACCTATGGAGGGACTCGTGGGAGTCAGCCTCAGCAAGGGCGGCAACGTCTCGCTGACCAAGGAGGCCCCTGGCCTCACCGCCGTGACCGTCGGTCTGGGCTGGGACGTCCGCACCACCACCGGTACGGACTTCGACCTCGACGCCAGCGCCATCCTGGTGAGCGAGGCCGGCAAGGTGCGCAACGACCAGGACTTCGTCTTCTTCAACAACCTGAAGAGCGCCGACGGCTCGGTCGAGCACACCGGCGACAACCTCACCGGCGAGGGCGAGGGCGACGACGAGCAGGTCAAGGTCAACCTGGCCGGCGTGCCGGCCGACGTGGCCAAGATCGTCTTCCCGGTGTCGATCTACGACGCCGAGAACCGCCAGCAGTCCTTCGGCCAGGTGCGCAACGCGTTCATCCGCGTCGTGAACCAGGCCGGCGGCGCCGAGATCGCCCGGTACGACCTCTCCGAGGACGCCTCGACCGAGACCGCGATGGTCTTCGGCGAGCTGTACCGCCACGGTGCGGAGTGGAAGTTCCGCGCCGTCGGCCAGGGGTACGCCTCGGGTCTGCGCGGCATCGCGCAGGACTTCGGCGTCAACGTCTGAGTCGAGCCGTTCGAACCGTCCGGCGCCGCACCTCGCGTGCGGCGCCGGACGTGCCTCATCACCACCGGGGAGGAACCGAATCATGGGCGTCACGCTCGCCAAGGGGGGCAACGTCTCCCTGTCCAAGGCCGCACCCAACCTGACCCAGGTCCTCGTGGGGCTCGGCTGGGACGCGCGCTCCACCACCGGAGCCCCCTTCGACCTCGATGCCAGCGCCCTGCTGTGCCAGGCCGGCCGGGTGCTCGGGGACGAGTACTTCGTCTTCTACAACCAGCTCCGCAGCCCCGAGGGCTCCGTCGAACACACCGGCGACAACCTCACCGGCGAGGGTGACGGGGACGACGAGTCCCTCATCGTGGACCTCACCAAGGTGCCGGCCCACTGCGACAAGATCGTCTTTCCGGTGTCGATCCACGACGCCGACAACCGCGGCCAGAGCTTCGGCCAGGTCAGCAATGCGTTCATCCGCGTCGTGAATCAGCTGGACGGTCAGGAACTCGCCCGGTACGACCTCTCGGAGGACGCCTCCACGGAGACCGCGATGATCTTCGGCGAGCTCTACCGCTACAACGGCGAATGGAAGTTCCGGGCAGTGGGACAGGGGTACGCGTCCGGGCTTCGGGGCATCGCTCTAGACTTCGGGGTCAACGTTTCGTAAAGCCTGTAATTTCACGATGGGGTAGACAGTGATTCTGAAAACCTTCGGCTGGTCGTTCGCGATCACTGTGCTCGGCCTGGCCGTGGCGGTGGCCTACGGGGGGTGGGAGGCGTTCGGGATCGTCGCGATCCTCTGCGTCCTCGAGATCTCCCTGTCGTTCGACAACGCGGTGGTCAACGCCGGAATCCTCCAGAAGATGAATGCCTTCTGGCAGAAGATCTTCCTCACGGTCGGTGTGCTCATCGCCGTCTTCGGCATGCGCCTCGTCTTCCCCGTCGTGATCGTCGCCATCAGCGCGAAGATCGGCCCCATCGAGGCCGTCAACCTCGCGCTCAACGACGCGGACCGGTACCAGGAACTGGTGACCGACGCGCACCCGTCGATCGCCGCCTTCGGTGGCATGTTCCTGCTGATGATCTTCCTCGACTTCATCTTCGAGGACCGTGACATCCAGTGGCTGCGCTGGATCGAGCGCCCGCTGGCCAAGCTCGGCAAGGTCGACATGCTGTCGGTCTGCATCGCCCTCATCGTCCTGCTGATCACCTCGATGACCTTCGCGACCCACGCCCACCAGCACGGCGGCGCGCACGTCGACAAGGCGCAGACGGTCCTGGTCTCCGGCATCGCCGGCCTCATCACGTACCTCGTCGTCGGCGGTCTCTCGGGCTACTTCGAGAACAAGCTGGAGGAGGAAGAGGAGCGCGAGCACGAGGCCGAGGAAGAGGCCAAGCGCACCGGCAAGAAGGTCACCGTGGTCCAGCTGGCCGGCAAGGCCGCCTTCTTCATGTTCCTCTACCTGGAGGTCCTCGACGCCTCCTTCTCCTTCGACGGTGTCATCGGCGCCTTCGCCATCACCAACGACATCGTCCTGATGGCGCTCGGCCTGGGCGTCGGCGCCATGTACGTCCGGTCCCTGACGGTCTACCTGGTCCGCCAGGGCACCCTCGACGACTACGTCTACCTGGAGCACGGCGCCCACTACGCCATCGGCGCCCTGGCCGTGCTCCTCATGGTCACCATCCAGTACGAGATCCCCGAGGTCATCACCGGCTCCATCGGCGTCCTCCTCATCGCCTGGTCCTTCTGGTCCTCCGTCCGCCGCAACAAGGCGCTCGCGGCGGCCGAGGGCGGCTCCGGCTCCTCGGACGACAAGACCGAGGTGCCGTCCGGGGTGTGACACCCCCGGCAGCGAGGAATGCTTCCTGCGGGGCGGCCGGTGCATCCGGCCGCCCCGCAGGCATGTGCACGGTGTGACGACAGTGGGGGGTGAAGGCGACATGGCCTTCTGGGACAACCTGTTTCCGGGGAGGGCGGCGCATTTCGACTCGGGCAGCGCCGCGTCGAACGCGATCGACCTGACGAAACGGCGCCCGACCGTCTCGCTCACCCAGCAGGGCGCCGCCACCGGCAACCTCCGGGTGAACCTCTCCTGGCGGATGCGGACCTCCGACATCGAGGGCCGCTCCCGCCAGAGCGGACGGCTGCTGCGGAACCCCGCCCAGCTCTTCAAGCCCGAGGTCGTCCAGGCCCACACCCAGGGCATGGTCAACGTCGACCTCGACCTGGGCTGCCTCTACGAGCTCAAGGACGGCAGCAAGGGCGTCGTGCAGCCGCTCGGCGGCTTCTTCGGCGACCTCAACGCCGCCCCGTACGTGAAGCTGAGCGGCGACGACCGCTTCGGCGGCTCCTCGGGCGAGACGATCTTCGTCAACCTGGACCACCGGGACGAGATCAAGCGGCTGCTGTTCTTCGTGTACATCTACGACCAGACGCCCGCCTTCGACCGCACGCACGCCAAGGTCACGCTCTACCCGAGCAACGGCCCCCGGATCGAGATCGAGCTCGACGAGCGCGCCCCGCAGGCCCGCTCCTGCGCCGTCTTCTCCATGGAGAACGTCAAGGGCGAGCTGACCGTCCGCCGCGAGGTGCGGTTCGTGTACGGCTTCCAGGCCGAACTGGACCGGTTGTACGGCTGGGGACTCCAGTGGGGACGCGGCTACAAGACGAAGGCGTAGGGCCTCACGAGCCGACGAACTGGGGACCCATCGGCGGCATGCGGAACTCCGGTGCCGGGTTCTGCTCGGGGGCGGAGACCGGTTGCGGGTAGCCGTACGCGGGGGCCGGGGCGTTCACGGGCTGCTGCGGGTAGCCGTAGGCGGGCGCCCGGTCCGGCATGGGCGGCACGGTCGGCTGCGGCGGCACCGGGGTGTGGGCCACGGTCAGATCGAGGTCGGGATCGTGCGAGCCGCCGGCGGGGGAGACGGTGGCCGGGGAACCCGCGGTGAGGGAGCCGGTGGCCGGTGCGGCCTCCGGGAACCCGGGACCGCCGCCGGTGGCGCCCTGGGCGCCCTGGGAAGCGCCCCGAGCGGCACCCTGGGCGGCCTCCTGCGCGGCGTCCTCGTCGACCGAGATGCCGAAGTCCGTGGCGAGGCCCACGAGCCCCGTCGGATAGCCCTGGCCCACCGCGCGGAACTTCCAGCCGTCCCCGCGCCGGTACAGCTCGCCGCAGATGACCGCCGTCTCCTCGCCGGTCTCCGCCGTCACGTCGAACAGCGCCAGCGGCTCGTGCTCCGCCCCCGCCACCGCGTCGTACAGCAGGATCCGCAGGTCGGAGACGGACCGGAAGGTGCCGCCGTCGGAGGAGGCCGCGATCACCACCCGGTCGACCGAGACGTCGAGCCCGGCGAGATCGGCCTCCACGGTGTCCGTCAGCCCCTCGGAGACCCGCTTCTTCGGCAGCCGCCGCACCAGGCCCGAGGGGTGGCGCGGCTGGTTGTAGAAGACGAAGTCCTCGTCGGACCGCACGCGCCCGGAGGGCCCGAGGAGCAGGGCCGAGGCATCCACGTCGGGGACCCCGGGGCCCGGGGTCCAGCGGAGCACGGCCCGTACGGCCGCGGTGTCGAGAGGGACGTTGGAGCCCTTCAGCATCGCGTGCGTCATGACCGCAATCCTGCCCTCCCGTCCGACCCGCGGACAACGCGGGGGCACCACCGATACCGGGGCGGGGTGACGGATGCTGACGAGTTACCTGAATTTCATGCGGGAAGGGAACTAAGGACACCCGTACCTACGTACTATTACCGGCCACATGTCATCAGGCCCGGAGAGGCAGACGGGGGACTCACATGCGTCATTTCGGGCACATCCCGTCCACGGTGCGGGCCGGGTTGTTCCACCAGGAGCCGGTCGACTTCACGGCCGACTCGCCCGCCCGCACGCTCGCCGTGGCCCTGGGCGCCACCCTCTACAGCCCTGCCACCCGGCCCCGGCTCGCCGACGCCGTGCGCAAACAGGCCGGCCGCGGTGTGGTCTCCATGGTCCTCTGCCTGGAGGATTCGATCAGCGACGCCGACGTCGAGGCGGGCGAGGCCAACCTCGTCCAGCACTTCGCCGACCTCGCCGCCGACGGCTCCGACGTACCCCTGCTCTTCATCCGGGTCCGCGAACCGCACCAGATCACCGACCTCGTCGACCGCCTCGGCGCCTCCGTGAGCCTGCTGTCCGGATTCGTACTCCCCAAGTTCACCGAGAACCGCGGCCGCGCCTTCCTCGAAGCGCTCACCCAGGCCGAGCGGACGACCGGCAGGCGCCTCTTCGCCATGCCCGTCCTCGAGTCCCCCGAGCTCCTCCACCTGGAGACCCGGGCCGAGACCCTCGCCGGGATCGCCTCGATCACCGACAAGTACCGCGACCGCGTCCTCGCCCTCCGCCTCGGCGTCACCGACTTCTGCTCCGCCTACGGGCTGCGCCGCTCGCCCGACATGACCGCCTACGACATCAAGATCGTCGCGAACGTCATCGCCGACGTCGTCAACGTCCTCGGCCGCTCCGACGGCACCGGCTTCACCGTCACCGGACCCGTCTGGGAGTACTTCCGCCCCGGCGAGCGCATGTTCAAGCCGCAGCTGCGCCGCAGCCCCTTCCTCGAGGGCCGCGCCGAGGACCTGCGCACCGCCCTCATCGAGCACGACCTCGACGGCCTGCTGCGCGAGATCGAACTCGACCGGGCCAACGGCCTGCTCGGCAAGACCTGCATCCACCCCACCCACGTGGTGCCGGTGCACGCCCTCTCCGTCGTCAGCCACGAGGAGTGGAGCGACGCCCAGGACATCCTGCGGCCCGAGCGGGACGGCGGCGGAGTGCTCCGCTCCGCCTACACGAACAAGATGAACGAGGTGAAGCCGCATCGCGCGTGGGCCGAGCGCACCCTCCTGCGCGCCGAGGTCTTCGGTGTCGCGAAGGAGGACGTCGGCTTCGTGGATCTGCTCACCGCCGGCCTGGCCGGCAGCTGACGAAGGGACGTCGACGACGTGGTGTGGACCGGAACGTGGGTCGCGGAGCGGCTGGGCGTCGAACTGATCGGCGACGAGGAGCTGCCGGCCCTGTTGGGCCTCGCGCTGCGTCGCAACCCCAAGCGCGCGCACCTGCTGGTCTCCAGCGTGCTCGGCAAGCACGTGCCGCAGCGCCCCTCCGTCGTGTACGGCTCCGGCCTCGCACTCGGCCGGCGCGTCCGCGAACTCCTCGGTGACGAGGAGGCCGCCCAGTCCGTCGTCCTCGGGTACGCGGAGACCGCCACCGCCCTCGGGCACGCCGTCGCCGACGGCCTCGGCCTCGCCCCGTACCTCCACTCCACCCGCCGCCCCGTGGCCGGCGTCGCCCGCGCGGGCGGCTTCGAGGAGTCCCACTCCCACGCCACCTCGCACCTGCTGCTGCCCGAGGACCCGAAGCTCCTCGCCGGCGACGGCGTGCCCGAGG
>NZ_MWIG01000680.1:0-8999 GCF_002156145.1 Streptomyces sp. NRRL B-24572
GGGCGGTCTGCGCGCGCTCCTGCGTCTGCGGCGCGGCCGTCTGGCCGGTCTGCGTCGGGGTGGGCGTCGGGACCCCGGACGGCGTCGCGGTGGCGGACGGCGTGGCCGTCGCCGAGGGGGCGTCCGTCGGCCTGACCGTGGCGGTGGCGGTGGGCTTGGCGGTCTCCGTCGGCTTCGCCGTCTCGCTCGCCTCCGGCGTCGGCTCGTCCGAGCGCGTCACACAGGGGCCGGGGGCGAAGGGGATGTCCTTCTCGTCGGCGAGGGCGAGCTTGGGCGTGAGGCCCATGCCCACGAACACCGCGGTCGGCATGGCCGCCAGGGCCATCGCCTTCCCCGCGGGGCCCTGGATCCTGTTCAGCAGCGACTTGCGCGGGGCCGCGTGCCGCGGGCCCTGCTTCGCGAGCGCCGACTGATTCTCGTCACCCCGCACTGTTCCTCCCGCCCTTGGCGTCGATCGTCGTTTCGGTCGCCTGCTGCTCCGGCTCGCGCTGCTCCGGGACCACGGCCGCGGGCACGACCTCGGTCCCGGCCTCCGCGGCGGGCTCCGCTCCGGCCTCGTCCGAGGCCTCCGGCCGACCGTCGTGCTGTGCGTCCTCGATCTCCTCGATCGGGGGTGCGGGCGCCCAGGACGCGGACAGGGCACCGCCGACGAGGGCGAACAGGAACCCGATGACGAGGCCGCCGAAGTTCGACACCGGGATGGAGACGAGGGCCAGGACGATCGCCGCGATGCCCGCGAACACCCGGACGACGGGCTGGAACCACATCGTCAGACCGAGCGTGATGAGCAGCACGCCGATGATCAGCGCGCCGGCTCCGGCGGTCGTCTGCATGGCGAGCGTGACGTTGCCGAGCCGCATGTCCCCGTACGGGAGGTAGGCGATCGGTACGCCGCCGATCATGGTGAACAGCCCCGCCCAGAAGGGCCGGGTCTGCCGCCAGACCTTGAACCGGTTCTCCTTTTTGGGGACTTCGCGGGAGGCGGGGTACTCGGCGCTCATGGAACAGCTCCCTGGAAGCGGTGTTGCTGAGAAGGATGAAGAGAAGGGACCTGGCGGGTGGGACCGCACGCGACGGCCCCACCCCTCCGGACGGAACGGTCCTCAGGGACCGGCCGGTCCTAGTAGCACTCGGCGTCCGTGCCCCGGTGCAGCGACAGGTGCAGGTCGGGGAGCTTGAAGGTGCCGGCCGTGGTGGCCCAGGCCTTCTGCTGCACGTTGTTCAGCGTGGCCTGCTCGGCGCGCTGGCCGAAGCCGTACGGGTTGGCCTTGGTGTTGGGCTGGATGCCCGGCTTGCCCGGCGACTTCGGGAGGGCACCGGCCGCGACGCCGATGTCGATGTTGCTGAACTCGGCGTCGGCCTTGAGCTCGGAGACATCGAGGTAGATGCCCTTCGCGTAGACCTTGTCCTCGTCCTTGCCGGTCTTGGCGGCCTCGGTGCCGGCCTCCAGGCGGAGGGTGACGTCACCGATGAACGGCACCTTCGGCGTGACGACCGACTGGCACATGTTGGTGATCCAGGCCTCGGAGAACCCGGACACGGCCACCGGGGCGGCGAAGTCCTTGCCCTCGAGGTCCTTGCCCGCGTCCACGCTGCCGTACTGGACGAAGTCCGTACCGACGAGGCTGTTGGCCCTGACCTTGAACTCCTGGCCGGAAATGCTGAAGGACGCGGCGAGCGCGCCCTGGGCCAGGCCGACACCGATCGCGGCCGTCGCGGCCACGCTCGGGACCATGACGACGGCGAACCGCTTCCATCTGGTCCCGCCACGAACCTGGGACTTCATGAGAATTCCTCCTTCTCGGACGTACATCTCCGGAGGGACCCCGGGGGGTCACCCTGGGATGGGAGAAGAGCTACGTCCTCGGGAAGGAGAGCGCCGAGGCATCAGGCGGCGCGACGCGCGTCCGAATCACCGGCGATCACCCCCGAGCGACAACCATGAGCCGTGCCTCAAGGCACGACCTGATTTGGACAGGCCCCGTTCGTTGAGAGCGGGAACCCCCCTGTCCACGACCGCTGCCGGAACACCGGTCCACTCGGTGGGGACCCTCGCCGCGTTCCCGGTTGGTCTCCGGGGGGCTGCGGTTCGGACCGAGCGTCGCCGATCGTGGTCCATTCCGGGCCCCCGCACAAGGGGGTTCGTTACTGGCTAGTAACGGGTGGATAACCACGTCGTGGCGAGACGGGACCGAACGGGCACGCTGGGTGCGTTCGAGCGACGGGGAATGTCAGGAGATCATCGGATGAATCCGGACAGAATGCCGGGTTCGATTTACTGCAAGTAACAGCGGCCGCGATTACCAAGTTTTGGTAAAGCGCGGCCGCCTTTTGTCACCCTGCTGCCAAATCGTCAGACGATCCGGCACGTACGGGAGCTAGAACAGCACCCGCGCGAGGGCCTGCCGGGCCGCCGTCACCCGCGGGTCGTCGGCGCCGATCACCTCGAACAGCTCCAGGAGACGCAGCCGCGCCGCGTTCCGGTCCTCGCCCGCCGTGCGGCGCACGGTCTCCACGAGGCGACCGAAGGCGTCCTGCACATGACCGCCCACGAGGTCGAGGTCGGCGGCGGCGATCTGCGCGGCGACATCGGCCGGATCGTCCGCCGCGTTCTTGCGGACGGTGCCGGCGTCCAGACCCTGCACGCGCTGGAGGAGTTCCGCCTGCGCCAGGCCGAGCTTGGCCTCCGGGTGGGCCGGGTCGTCGGCGAGCACGTTCTTGTACGCCTGGACGGCACCCGCCAGGTCACCCGCGTCGAGCGCGGACATGGCCGCTTCGAGGAGGGCGTCGTACGGGCCGACCGGCCGCGCGGAGGCCCCGCCGGCCTCGGAGGCGTCCGCGTCCACGGTGATCCCGGTGAGACCGAAGCGCTCCTCGCCGACCTGGATCAGCTGGTCGAGGGTCTCCCGGATCTGCGCCTCGGGCACCGCACCCTGGAACAGCGGCAGCGCCTGACCGGCGACCACCGCGAAAACGGCCGGAATTCCCTGGATGCCGAACTGCTGCATCAGCATCTGGTTGGCGTCGACGTCGATCTTCGCGAGCAGGAAGCGGCCGTTGTACTCGACGGCGAGACGCTCCAGGAGGGGGCCGAGCTGCTTGCACGGCTCGCACCACTCGGCCCAGAAGTCGAGGACGACGGGAACCTCGGCGGAGCGCTGGAGCACATCGCGCTCGAAGCCGGCCTCGTCGACGTCGATCACCAGGGCCGACGGGGGCACCGCGGCGGAACCACCCTGCCGGGCGGCTTCGGCGCGCACCTGCTCCGCCTTCGCCTTGGCCTCTCCGGCCGCCTTCACCGCGGCGAGGTCGACGACGCCGCTCATGGACATGTTTCGGGGCTGCATGGATACATCCTCCCCCTTCCGCGCGCGTAACCGGTAAGCCATGGCTGAACCGTGCCGTCCGCACGTCTCCCGCCGGTGTGCGAGACGCGTGGACGACACGGTTCCTCGTCTTCGACGGCGCCGGGTCCCCACCCGGTGCCTTCTGTCGCGCCGGGTCCCCACCCGGTGCTGTGTGGTTGTCGCTCAGGCCGCTCAATGCCTTTCGCTACAGGTCGTAGCGTAACTCCAGGGAAGGATGCGGCGGGAGGGCGCGCGCCCGATCCGAGCGGTGAACTGCCTCACATCACCGACCTCTGGCGGTATACCTACCGGCGGGTATGGTCGCTTTCCATGTGTAAGCGCACCAACCCCCGCGGCAGCCGTACCGGGCGCCCCCGCTCCACCGAGGCCGACACGGCCATCCTGGAGGCGACCCGCGCGGCCCTGGTCGAACTGGGCTGGTCCAAGCTCACGATGGGGGACGTGGCCGGCCGCGCCGGGGTCGCCAAGACGACCCTCTACCGCCGCTGGGCCAACAAGAACGAGCTCGTCGTGGACGCCGTCGCCGTCCTCTTCGACGAACTCGAACTGCCCGACCTGGGTTCCCTCCAGGCCGACATCGAGCACGTGGTGCTGCAGTTCGCGGCGCTCCTCGAACGGCCCGAGACGAAGACGGCCCTCATGGCCGTCGTGGCCGAGTCGACCCGGGACGAGCCGCTGCGCGAACGCATCCGCGCCTCCATAGTCGACCGCCAGAAGCGGCTGGTCCTCGCGGGCCGCGAGCGGGCCCAGCAGCGCGGCGAACTCCCGCACCACTTCGACCCGGTCGCCGTGGACGCCACCGACGACCTGATCTTCGACGTCGTCGCGGGCGCGGTCGTGCACCGCGCCCTGGTCAGCGCCGAACCGGTCGACGCCCCCTGGGCGACCCGCCTCTCGGCGCTCCTGATGGGCGGCCTGGGCGCGGCGGCTGCGGCCGGCGGCTGAAAGTCGCGCGCACCATCCGCCGCAACGCCCTACGGTGACGGGCGTGACGACTCAACTCACGGACTCCGTCCGCGCCTTGCTCGACGACGTCAACCCGGCCGTGCTGGCCACGATCCAGCCCGACGGCTCCCCGCAGACCTCGGTGGTGTGGGTGGGCCGGGACGGCGACGACCTCCTGGTCTCCAGCCAGGACGGCCGCCGCAAGATCAAGAACATCCGGTCCGACGCCCGGGTCAGCCTCACCGTCCACGACCGCCACGACCCGCTCCGCTATGCCGAGATACGGGGTACGGCCACGGTCGCCGAGGACACCGGCCGGGCGCTCGCGGTGGCGCTCGCCGAGCAGTACGAGGGCGAGGGCGCCGGGCAGGAGTACCGGGAGCTGCCGCCGGAGGAGGTCCGGGTGGTCGTCCGGATCACCCCGACGAAGGTCCTCGGCACGGCCGCGAAGTAGGTCGCCTCATGCGGCGGGGGCGGTACGGGAGTTCCCGTACCGCCCCCGCCGTGTTCCGTACGGGGATCAGAAGCCCGGGGGCTCCGTGTAGACGCCCCACTCGTCGCGCAGGGCGTCGCAGATCTCGCCGAGCGTGGCCTCGGCGCGGACGGCGTCCAGCATCGGGGCGATCATGTTCGAGCCGTCGCGGGCGGCCTTGAGCATGGCGTCGATGGAGGCGCGGACCTTGGCGTCGTCACGGCGTCCCTTGCGCTCGCCGAGGACGCGGACCTGCTCCCACTCGACCTCGTGGCTGACGCGCAGGATCTCCAGGTCGCCGGTGACGGAGCCGTGGTGGACGTTGACGCCGACGACCCGCTTGTCGCCCTTCTCCAGGGACCGCTGGTACTGGAAGGCGGACTCGGCGATCTCGCCGGTGAACCAGCCGTCCTCGATGCCGCGCAGGATGCCGGAGGTGATCGGGCCGATCGGGTGCCGGCCGTCCGGGTGGGCGCGGCGGCCGCGCTCCTTGATCTGGTCGAAGATCTTCTCGGCGTCGGCCTCGATGCGGTCGGTGAGCTGCTCGACGTACCAGGAGCCGCCCAGCGGGTCGGCGACGTTGGCGACGCCGGTCTCCTCCATCAGCACCTGCTGGGTGCGCAGCGCGATCTCGGCGGCCTGCTCGCTGGGGAGCGCGAGGGTCTCGTCGAGGGCGTTGGTGTGGAGGGAGTTGGTGCCGCCGAGGACGGCGGAGAGGGCCTCGACCGCGGTCCGTACGACGTTGTTGTACGGCTGCTGGGCGGTGAGGGAGACGCCGGCGGTCTGGGTGTGGAAGCGGAGCCACTGCGCCTTGTCGGTCTTGGCGCCGTAGACCTCCTTCATCCAGCGGGCCCAGATGCGGCGGGCGGCGCGGAACTTGGCGATCTCCTCGAAGAAGTCGAGGTGGGCGTCGAAGAAGAAGGACAGGCCGGGCGCGAAGACGTCCACGTCCAGGCCTCGGCTCAGGCCCAGCTCGACGTAGCCGAAGCCGTCGGCGAGGGTGTACGCGAGCTCCTGCGCGGCCGTCGCCCCGGCCTCGCGGATGTGGTAGCCGGAGACCGAGAGCGGCTTGTACGCGGGGATGTTCGCCGCGCAGTGCTCCATCAGGTCGCCGATGAGGCGCAGATGGGGCTCGGGCTCGAAGAGCCACTCCTTCTGCGCGATGTACTCCTTGAAGATGTCGGTCTGGAGCGTGCCGTTGAGCACGGCCGGGTCGACGCCCTGGCGCTCGGCGGCGACCAGGTACATGCAGAAGACCGGGACGGCGGGCCCGGAGATCGTCATGGACGTCGTGACGTCGCCGAGCGGGATGCCCTTGAAGAGGACCTCCATGTCGGCGGCGGAGTCGATGGCGACACCGCAGTGGCCGACCTCGCCGAGGGAGCGGGGGTCGTCGGAGTCGCGGCCCATGAGGGTCGGCATGTCGAAGGCGACGGAGAGGCCGCCGCCGCCGGCGGCCAGGATCATCTTGTAGCGCTCGTTGGTCTGCTCGGCGTTGCCGAAGCCGGCGAACTGGCGGATGGTCCAGGTCCGGCCCCGGTAGCCGGTCGGGTGGAGTCCCCGGGTGAAGGGGTACTCGCCGGGCCAGCCGATGCGCTCGAACCCCTCGTAGGTGTCGCCGGGGCGGGGCCCGTACACGGGCTCCACCTCGTCCCCGGAGAGCGTGGTGAAGTCGGCGTCCCGCTTGCGGGCCTTGTCGTAACGGGCCTGCCAGCGACGGCGGCCTTCCTCGATGGCGTCAGCGTCCATGCTTCGAATTTACTAGGACGTCCTAGTAAATGTCGATGGCAAACCCCCGCACATCAGTGCGGGGGTGGGCCCTCGGGCCTCGGTCAGGCGTTGGCCGGGGCCGGCTGCGCGCCGTTGACCAGCGGAAGCGTCTCGGCGACGACCTTGCGCTCGACGAAGAACGCGGCGGTGGGGATGGTGCCGGAGACCAGGACCCACAGCAGCTTGCCGAACGGCCACTTCGCCTTGGAGCCCAGGTCGAAGGCGAAGATCAGGTAGATGATGTAGAGGACGCCGTGGAGCTGCGAGACCGCGAAGGTCAGGTCCTCGCCGACGCCGAAGCCGTACTTGGCGACCATGCACGCGCACAGGACGAGGAGCATGACGGCGGTCACGTAGGCCATGACGCGGTAGCGGGTCAGCACGCTGGATTTCATGCCGTCGAGCGTAACGGCACGATCCGGGCGATCTTCGCGCGGGCCCGGTTCCGGCTCAGCCCTCGTCGAAGTCGCCCGCCGCGACCCGCAGCGGGCGCAGCATCGCGAAGATCTCCGCGCACTCCTCGGCGTCGTACGCGCCGAGGCCGAACTCCATCTCCATCAGGTCGCGGGTGGCGGCCTCGACCACCTCGCGCCCCTTCTCGGTGATGGAGGCGAGGGTGCCGCGCCCGTCGTTGGGGTTGGGCCGCTTGCTCACGAGCCCCGATCTCACCAGCCGGTCCACCGTGTTCGTCACCGAGGTCGGGTGGACCTGCAGCCGCTCGCCGATCTTGGACATCGGCAGCTCGCCGGCCTTCGAGAAGGTCAGCAGCACCAGCGCCTCGTAGCGGGCGAAGGTCAGCCCGTACGGCTTGACGACCGCGTCCACCTCGGCCAGCAGGATCTGGTGGGCACGCATGATCGAGGTGATCGCGGCCATCGAGGGGACCGGGCCCCAGCGCTTCTGCCAGAGTTCGTCGGCGCGGGCGATGGGGTCGAAGGGGAGACTGAGCGGCTTCGGCACGCATCGACCATACCGACTGGTCATATGCCGGTCAGCCCCGTCTCGCCTTTCGGTCGCCGCCCGGGGCACCGCCTCCGGTCGCCCGCAGCTCTGCGGCGGCGGCGAGGAGGCAGAGCGTGCCGAGGACGCCGGTACCGGCGACGACCGTGTGCACGGGCGCGAACTCGGCCGCGATCCCTGCCCCGGCCATCCCGACGCCCTGGACGGTCATCATGCCCGCCGTCATCAGGGTCATGGCCCTCCCCCGCTGCTCCTCGGGGACGGCGGCGACGAACCAGGCGTCGAGGCCGAGGGTGTACGCGCCGGTGGCGCCGGCCAGGAAGAGCGCGACGGCCGCGAGGGCGACGCCGGGCCGGGGGCCGTACAGGAGGTACGGCAGGACGCCGGCGACGGCGAGCGGCAGCACGATCCGGGACCGGGCGGCGGCGGAGAGGAACGATCCGGCGAGGAGCTCGCCCGTGATGGTGCCGACGGGCAGGGCGCACATGAGGAGGCCGAGGGCGGCGGTGGAGACGCCGATCTCGTCGGCGTAGGGGGCGGCGAGGGCCTCGGGGACGACGGCGAAGAGCGGCGGCACCCAGAACATCAGCATCAGGGCGCGCACGCGCCGGTTCCGCAGCACCGCCCAGGTCCCGGAGAGCCCTGGCGAGTCACTCCCCCGGGCGGGACGGCGGGCGGTCCCGAGGCGCAGCAGCAGCGCGGAGGCGAGGAAGGTGGCGGTGGTCACGACGAGGGCGCCGCGCGGCGGAACGACGGTGAGGAGGACACCGCCGGCGGCGAACCCGGTGAGCAGCGCGCTCTGCGACACGATCCGCAGCAGCGAGCGCCCGAGGACGAAGAGGTCGCCCTCGCCGAGGATGTCGGCGAGGGTCGCCATGCGGGTGCCGTTGAAGACGGGCGAGACGACGGCGATGGCGCAGCGCAGCACGAGCAGGACGGCGACGGGGGTGGCGGGCACGACCATGAGCGCGACGCAGCCGGCGCAGACGAGGTCGCAGACGACGAGGATCCGCCGGGGCGGGAGCCGGTCGGCGAGCCCGGCGAGGAGGGTGCCTCCGACGAGGTACGGCAGGAACCCGAGCGCGAAGGTGAGGGAGGAGAGCAGCGGCGACCGTGTCATGTCGTACACGAGCACGGTGAGCGCGAGCTCGCTGACGACGACCCCGAGCAGCGAGAACAGATGCGCCACGAACACGAACCGGAACTCGCGGACGGCGAAGACGGCGCGGTAGCCGGGGCGGGGATCGGGGGCACCCGCCTTGCCGGACGCGGCCGCGAGGCCGGCGGCCGGAGCGGGGGCAGACACGCTCTCGGGGCCGGTGACCCCGCCCGGGGCGGTACCGGGAGCCGCCACCCCGGCGACCGCGGTCTCGGGGGCGACAACCCGGGCCGGGTTGCCGGCCCCGGCGGGCGCGGTGCCTCGCGGCGCCGGGGTCGGCGCGGCGCCGGGAACGGCGGGGCGCGCGGGGGCCGCCGCGGCCGTG
>NZ_MWIG01000681.1:0-4482 GCF_002156145.1 Streptomyces sp. NRRL B-24572
GCATCCTCAGCGGCGCCCGCCGCAACCTCGTCGCCGTCGGCGCGGGCGCGCTCCTCGTCGCCGTCCTCGGCACCGTCGTGACCCTCGGCGCCACCTCCGGCAACGGCGAGGACCCCGCAACCGACCGCGTCACCTCCGACAGCACCGCGAGCGAGAGCGGCACCGACGACGGCATCGACGGCACGGAGCCGCCCGCCGAGGGCGAGGCCGACCCGGGCGAGACCGGGAAGGCCACGCACTCGGACTCCCCGAGCCCGTCGAGCTCGGACAGCAGCTCGCCGTCCGCCTCGACGGACCCGTCCGAGTCCGGCTCTCCGTCGCCCTCGGACAGCCCGTCGGAGACGACGTCCCCCACCGCGACGACGGAGCCCACCGGGGGACCCACGACGACGGCCCCCGCCACGACCGGCGGGCCGCGCCCGACGACGACGTCGCCGAGGCCGACGACCTCGTCGCCGAAGCCGCCGACGACCACCACCAACCCGCCGCCGACGACCGAGCCGCCGACGACGGCCCCGCCGACGACCACCGCGCCCCCGGCGAGCGAGACCACGATCCTCAACGCCTCCTCCGCCTCGGAGTCGCCGTCCTGACCCCCGTACGGACAAGGCGACGGCCCCGGGCGCGCTCACCGCACCCGGGGCCGTCCCCGTACTCGTACTCCCGCCGCCGCTAGAACAGCCGCAGCTTGTCGTCCTCGATGCCGCGCAGCGCGTCGTAGTCGAGGACCACGCAGCCGATCCCGCGGTCCGTCGCGAGGACCCGTGCCTGCGGCTTGATCTCCTGGGCCGCGAAGACGCCCTTCACCGGCGCCAGGTGCGGATCGCGGTTGAGCAGCTCCAGGTAGCGGGTCAGCTGCTCGACGCCGTCGATCTCGCCGCGCCGCTTGATCTCCACCGCGATCGTCGCGCCGTCGGCGTCCCGGCACAGGATGTCCACGGGGCCGATCGCCGTCGGGTACTCGCGGCGGATCAGGGTGTAGCCCTCGCCGAGGGTCTCGATGCGGTCGGCGAGCAGCTCCTGGAGGTGCGCCTCGACGCCGTCCTTGATGAGACCCGGGTCCACGCCCAGCTCGTGCGAGGAGTCGTGGAGGATCTCCTCCATCGTGATGATCAGTTTCTCGCCCGCTTTGTTGATCACGGTCCAGACGCCCGCCTCACCGTCGACACCCTCCTTGAGGGTGCACGGCGGGGACATCCAGTTGAGCGGTTTGTACGCCCGGTCGTCCGCGTGGATGGAGACGCTGCCGTCTGCCTTGACCAGGATCAGACGGGGCGCGGAGGGCAGGTGGGCCGTGAGTCGACCCGCGTAGTCCACGGAGCAACGGGCAATGACGAGACGCATGGTCGCCAACGCTACAAGACGGGCGCTCTTCCGCGCGATCCGGGCATCGTCCGACCACCCGATGGGGGTGGTCGTTGGCCGAACACCCGTCGGTTATCAGCCGGTTGTGTGCCCATTCTTCTGGTGTCGCCCGGACCGCGCGCTTACCGTGGAAGCTGGAGGTCGTCGTCCGTGCACGCTGCGTGGCGTACGTCGGCCTTCGTCCCTGCCCGCAAGACCCCGTCCGCGGGGTCGCGAGAGGAGAACCCATGTCGCTCGACGTCTCACCGGCCCTGTTGGAACAGGCCGAGCGAGGCGAGGTCGACGAAGCCGACTTCGTCGACTGCGTCCGGACCTCCCTGCCCTACGCATGGGAGATGATCAGTTCTCTGGTGGCACAGCTGAAGGTCGACGGCGGAGAGTTCGCCGACAACCAGACGCCGCCGCCGAATGAGCAGGCACGTGGTCAGCTGCTGCGCGCGCTCGCGAGCGACGCCATTCGTGGTGCGCTGCAGCGGCATTTCGGGGTGCGTCTCGCCTTCCAGAACTGCCACCGCGTGGCGGTCTTCCCGCTGGACCCGTCGGTGGACGAGCGCCTCGCCCGCTTCACGTCCGTACGGGGACAGCTGCTGAACCAGTCGCCCGAACTGCGCGACTGCTGAGACATGGTGCTGCCGCTCCACACCGCGGGAGGACGCGATCGATGCGAGCCGACGCGCATCGCCGCCGACAGGTGCGGGAGCGGCAGCACGGTCCGGAACAGGATCACACCAGGAGCGGCAGGACCTCCGCGCCCAGGCGCCGGACGTTCTCCTCGGTCGCCGCGAGGTCGCCCGAGCCCTCCGCAAGCAGGGCGAAGCGCGTGATGCCCGTACGCTCCGAGGTCGCCGCGAGCCGGTCCGCCGCGTGCCGCGGCGTGCCCACCGGGTGCAGTCCGCACAGCAGCTCCGTGTACGCGACGGGGTCCCGCATCACCCGGTGCCGGCCGTCCACCGTCACATGCGCGTCGAGCCCCTGCTTCAGCCAGCCCGGCATCGCCTTCACCAGCGCCTCCGCCGCGTCCGCCCCCCGGTCCGCGAGCTGCGCGACCCCCGCCGAGACGTGGCAGGCGCCGATCCGCGCGATCTCCTCCGGGTCCCGCCCGGCCTCCCGCGCGCACCGCGCCCAGGCCGCGACCATCTCGGCCTTGTCCTCGTCGCCGCAGTGCATGCCGAGCAGCATCGGCAGTCCGCGCTCCGCCGCGAGCCTGACGCTCTTCGGCGAGGTGCAGGCCACCACCACCTCGGGGGAGGCCGCCCCGCCGATCAGCTCGTCGGGCCGGGGCACCACGGGCACCTCACGGAAAGCGAATCGTTCCCCCGAGGCGCCGACGCGCGGCTCGGTGAGCCAGCGAAGCAGCAGATCGAGCGATTCGGGGAACCCGTTCTCGTACGCCTCCAGGCCCGCGCCGAAGACCTCCAGGTCGACCCAGGGACCGCCCCGGCCCACCCCGAGGGTGAACCTGCCGCCCGAGGTGAGGTGCAGCAGCGCCGCCTGCTCGCCGAGGGCCACCGGGTGGACGGTCGGCAGCACGCTCACCGCCGTGCCGACCCGGAGCCGCCGGGTGCGGCCGAGGAGCAGCGCGGCCAGTGTCACGGCCGAGGGGCAGACCCCGTACGGCACGAAGTGGTGCTCGGCGAGCCAGACGGAGTCGAGCCCCGCCTCCTCGGCGACCTCGGCGGTCCGCACCGCCCGGTGCAGTGCCTCCCCCTGGCCCTGGCCCGGGAACTGGGCTGCCAGAACGAACGTACCCACGCGCATCGCCTTCTGCCTCCTTGCGGCCGACGCGTATCTCCCCTCGCACTGGCACCAACGTCTGACACGTGCCAAAGGCAACGGCCGTTCATGAAGTTCTTGCGATTTTCGGCTAAGCCGTCCCGGGCGGGGCCCGGGGCACCGGGTGGCGGCCCGTAGGCTGGAGGGAACGGTCCGTGTTCCCAGACCCCGTGAGGTGTGCCCGTGTCCCCGCGTCACAACCGCTCCCGAGGCGGCGGTAAGCCCGAGCAGCAGGGCGACCACGGAGACCGGTACGGCGGTGCGCAGCGCACCGAGACCTGGCAGGGCGAGGAGTGGTACGTCCGGCTGGTCGCCGGGGCGAGCGCACCGGGCAAGCGCTACCGCTGCCCCGGCTGCGACCAGGAGATCCCGCCCGGCGCCCCGCATCTGGTCGCCTGGCCGGAGTACGGGGGAGTGGACGACCGCCGGCACTGGCACAAGGCCTGCTGGAACGCGAAGGACCGCCGCACCAGCAGGGTGCAGCGGTCCCGCAACGCGCCGAGGTACTAGTCCGTCAGACGTCCCGGCTGTTCAGCAGGGCGTACGCGCCGCCCAGTGCCGCCGCCGCGACGGCGGCCATGATCAGCAGCGCCTCCCAGCCCGCCGGGCCGGAGTCGCCGAACTGCGGGGCGTCGTTGTAGAGCGCGATCATCTGCGAGGGGATCGAGTAGGTGAACAGGAACTTCTGCACCGACTGCAGCGCCTCGGCCATCATGAACATGCCCGCCACCAGCGGCAGCAGCAGCACACCGATCATCACCGTGATCGCACCGGCCGAGTGCCGGACGAGCGTCCCCACGGCGAGCGAGACCAGCCCGAGCAGGGCCAGGTAGGCGCCCGCGCCGACCGTCGCCCGCAGCCACTCGGCACCCGTCGGCGTCGCCGCCGTGTCCACGAGCGCGACCTGCGCCGCCGCCACCAGGGCCGCCATCACCGTGGTGACCGAGAAGACCAGCAGGAAGAAGACGATCGCCTTCGCCGTCAGCACCCGGGCCCGGCTCGGGCAGGCCGTCAGCGTCGTACGGATCATGCCCGTGCCGTACTCGGAGGAGATCGTCAGGACGCCGAGCGTGATCACGCAGATCGACGCCGGCAGCATCCCGAAGAAGCCGAAGGCCAGCGCGGACTGCTCGCCCATCTCGACGTCGGCGCCCGAGGCGATGGCCGCGACGCCCAGGCCGATGGCGAGCATCAGCAGGATCATCACCCCCAGCGTCCACACCGTCGAACGCACCGAGCGGATCTTCGTCCACTCGGAGGCGAGCGCGTCACCGAGGTGCGCGGCGCGGACCGGGATGGGGGAGACGTAGGAGTACGGCGCCGGGGCCGGGGCCTGGTGGTGGG
>NZ_MWIG01000682.1:0-13531 GCF_002156145.1 Streptomyces sp. NRRL B-24572
GCGGCGGGCAGGGCGGCGGCGACATCCTCGGCTCCCTCCTGAACGCACTCACGGGCGGCCAGGCCGGCAGCGGCGGCAACGGCTCGAACCCGCTCGGCGGCCTGCTCGACATGCTCACCAGGTCCGGCCTCACCGACCAGGCTCAGTCCTGGGTCGGCACCGGCGAGAACCAGACCGTGAGCGGAGCCCAGATCGCCGGGGCCCTCCCCGACGACACCCTCCAGAAGGTCGCCGCCGACGCGGGCGTCAGCCCGCAGGAGGCCGCCGACGAGATCGCCAGGTCCCTGCCGCAGGCCGTCGACAAGCTCACCCCGAACGGCTCGCTGCCCCAGGGCGCCTCCCTGGAGGACATCATCCGCCAGCAGCAGCTCTGACCGGCCCGTGTCACGCCCGCCCGCCGTTCCGTCTCGGAGGGCGGGCGCGGCGGCGCGCCGTCCCCGCCGCTGACTAGGCTGAACGGAGCACTGGCGCAGGCGAAGGAGTACGACGTGGCGGTACGAGCGGTCCGAGGAGCCGTCCAGCTGGAGCGGGACGAGGCCGGACACATGCGCGAGCAGGTCGAGGAGCTGCTCACCGCCGTCCTCGAACGCAACGGGCTCACCACCGAGGACCTCATCAGCATCTGGTTCACGGCCACGCCCGATCTGCACAGCGACTTCCCCGCCGCCGCGGCCCGGCACATCGGGATCATCGACGTCCCCCTGATCTGCGCACAGGAACTCGACATCGAGGGTGCGATGCCGAGGGTCGTCCGGCTCCTCGCCCACGTCGAGACCGAACTGCCCAAGTCCCGGATCGCGCACGTCTACCTCGGCGCCGCGGCCGCCCTGCGCAAGGACATCGCCCAGTGAGAACAGCGCTCGTCATCGGTACCGGACTGATCGGCACCTCCGCCGCCCTCGCCCTCGCGGGCCGGGGCGTCACCGTCCACCTGCGCGACCACGACCCGGCGCGCGCCCGCACGGCCGCCGCGCTCGGTGCGGGAACCGACGAGGCCCCCGAAGGCCCCGTGGACCTCGCCGTCGTCGCCGTGCCCCCGGCGCACGTGGCCACCACGCTCGCCGAGGCCATGAAGGCCGGCCTGGCCCGCGGCTACCTCGACGTGGCCAGCGTCAAGGGCGGACCGAAGCGGGAGCTGGAGGCGCTGGGCCTCGACCTCACCGCGTACATCGGCAGCCACCCCATGTCCGGCAAGGAGCGGTCCGGCCCGCTCGCCGCCACCGCCGACCTCTTCGAGGGCCGGCCCTGGGTCCTCACCCCGACCCGGGACACCGACACCGAGGTCCTCAACCTCGCCCTGGAGCTCGTCGCCCTCTGCCGGGCCGTCCCCGTCGTCATGGACGCCGACGCCCACGACCGGGCCGTGGCCCTCGTCTCCCACACCCCGCAACTGGTGTCCTCGATGGTCGCCGCGCGCCTGGAGGAGGCCGACGAGTCCGCCGTACGGCTCTGCGGGCAGGGCATCCGGGACGTCACCCGGATCGCGGCCTCCGACCCGCGCATGTGGGTCGAGATCCTCTCCGCCAACCCCGGGCCCGTCGCCGACGTCCTCTCCGGCGTCGCCGCCGACCTCGACGAGACCGTCCGCGCGCTGCGGGCCCTCCAGTCCGCCTCCGCGGACGAACGCCGCGACGGCGCGACGGGGGTCGAGGACGTGCTGCGGCGCGGGAACGCGGGGCGGGCCCGCGTTCCCGGCAAGCACGGTGCCGCGCCCAAGGCCTACGAGACCGTCGCCGTCCTCATCAGCGACCAGCCGGGCGAGCTCGCCCGCATCTTCGCCGACGCGGGGCGGGCGGGCGTCAACATCGAGGACGTCCGCATCGAGCACGCGACGGGGCAGCAGGCGGGTCTGGTCCAGCTGATGGTGGAGCCGTCGGCGGCGGGTCCGCTGGGTGCGGCGCTGCGGGAACGAGGCTGGTCCCTCCGCACGAGCTGATCCCCACCGCCGCGGGCCGCGCCCGCCCGGGGCGGAACCCCCTTGCCCCAGCGGGACGATTGCCCACACGGCAACGGGTGCGGGCCCGTACGGCGGCGGGGTGCCGCCCGGCTCGGCGCGGGCCCCCAGCGGGCGGGGCCGAACGGGTGCTGGGGACTCGGTAACCTTGTGGGGGTCCCCCGCAAACCGCCGGGCCCTACCGCTCACCCCAGGAAGGTGTTCCCACCGTGGAATCCGTGATCGTCGCCATCGACGGGCCCTCCGGCACGGGCAAGTCCAGCACCTCGAAGGCGGTCGCCGCCAAGCTGGGGCTGAGCTACCTCGACACCGGCGCCCAGTACCGGGCGATCACCTGGTGGATGATCAGTAACGGAGTCGACGTCCACGACGCCGACGCCGTCGCGAACGCCGCGGCCAAGCCGGTCATCGTCTCCGGCACCGACCCGGCCCGGCCCACCATCACCGTCGACGGCGCCGACGCCTCCGGCCCCATCCGTACCGAAGAGGTCACCTCGAAGGTCAGCGCCGTCAGCGCCGTCCCCGAGGTGCGGAGCCTGATCACGGAGCTCCAGCGGTCCATCGCCCGCGGCGCCGAGACCGGCATCGTCGTCGAGGGCCGGGACATCGGCACCACCGTCCTGCCCGACGCCGACCTGAAGATCTTCCTCACCGCCTCGCCCGAGGCCCGTGCCGCCCGCCGCTCCGGCGAGCTCAAGGGCGTCGACGTGCACGCGACGAAGGAAGCCCTGATCAAGCGGGACGCGGCCGACTCCAGCCGCAAGACCTCCCCGCTCGCCAAGGCCGGTGACGCCGTCGAGGTCGACACCACCGAGCTCACCCTGGACCAGGTCATCGAGTGCGTCGTCACCCTCGTCGAGGAGAAGAGGGCGGCCGTCAAGTGACCCTGCCCTCCGCGAAGGGCGCCGCCGCCGGCCGTCGCATCGGCATCGGGCTGATGTACGGCTTCTGGAAACCGCGCGTCCTCGGCGCCTGGCGGGTGCCGGCCTCCGGCCCCGTCATCCTCGCCGTCAACCACGCGCACAACATCGACGGCCCCATGCTCATGGGCACCGCCCCGCGCCCCGTGCACTTCCTCATCAAGAAGGAGGCGTTCGTCGGCCCGCTCGGCAGCTTCCTGGAGGGCATCGGGCAGGTCAAGGTGGACCGGGAGAGCACCGACCGCACCGCGATAGGCAACGCGCTCGGCGTACTGGACCAGGGCGGCGTCCTCGGGATCTTCCCCGAGGGCACCCGCGGTGACGGCGACTTCGCCTCGCTGCGCGCGGGCCTGGCGTACTTCGCCGTCCGCAGCGGCGCGCCGATCGTCCCGGTCGCCGTCCTGGGAAGCACCGAGCGCCGCGGACGGTTGGTCAAGGCACTGCCTCCGCTGCGCGGCCGCGTCGACGTCGTCTTCGGCGACGCCTTCGAGGCGGGGGACGGCTCCGGCCGCCGCACCCGCAAGGCCCTCGACGAGGCCACCGTACGGATCCAGGGGGAGCTCACCGCCCACCTGGAAAACGCCAGGCGCCTCACCGGGCGCTGAGCGACACTCTCAGTAGTGGCTCCCACGGCTCCGGCCGTCCGGGACCACCGACCACGAATGATCAAGGAACGGACTTCATGAACGACCAGCACGACCACGGGGCACTTGGCGACGCCGAGTACGCGGAGTTCATGGAGCTCGCCGCGGAAGAGGGCTTCGACGTCGAGGACGTCGAGGGCGCGATCGAGGAGGCCGGCCACGGCCCGCTCCCCGTCCTCGCCGTCGTCGGCCGCCCGAACGTCGGCAAGTCGACCCTGGTGAACCGCATCATCGGCCGCCGCGAGGCCGTCGTCGAGGACAAGCCGGGCGTCACCCGCGACCGCGTCACCTACGAGGCCGAATGGGCCGGGCGCCGCTTCAAGGTCGTCGACACCGGCGGCTGGGAGCAGGACGTCCTCGGCATCGACGCCTCCGTCGCCGCCCAGGCCGAGTACGCCATCGAGGCCGCCGACGCCTGCCTCTTCGTCGTGGACGCCACCGTCGGCGCCACCGACACCGACGAGGCCGTCGTCCGCCTGCTGCGCCGCGCCGGGAAGCCGGTCGTCCTGGCCGCCAACAAGGTCGACGGCCAGTCCGGCGAGGCCGACGCCGCCATGCTGTGGTCCCTGGGCCTCGGCGAGCCGTTCCCCGTCTCCTCGCTGCACGGCCGCGGCACGGGCGACCTCCTCGACGAGGTCCTGAAGAAGCTGCCCGAGGCCCCCGAGCAGCGCTTCGGCAACGCGGTGGGCGGCCCCCGCCGCATCGCCCTCATCGGCCGTCCGAACGTCGGCAAGTCCTCCCTCCTCAACAAGGTGGCGGGCGAGGACCGCGTCGTCGTCAACGAGCTGGCCGGCACCACCCGCGACCCGGTCGACGAGCTCATCGAGCTCGGCGGCGTCACGTGGAAGTTCGTCGACACCGCCGGTATCCGCAAGAAGGTCCACCTCCAGGCGGGCGCGGACTACTACGCCTCCCTGCGGACCGCCGCCGCCATCGAGAAGGCGGAGGTGGCCGTCATCCTCATCGACACCACCGACAACATCTCGGTCCAGGACCAGCGCATCATCACGATGGCGGTCGAGTCGGGCCGCGCCATCGTCATCGCCTACAACAAGTGGGACGAGCTCGACGAGGAGCGCCGCTACTACCTCGAGCGCGAGATCGAGACCGAGATGCAGCAGGTCTCCTGGGCGCCCCGGGTCAACGTGTCCGCCAAGACCGGCCGCCACATGGAGAAGCTGGTCCCGGCGATCGAGACCGCCCTCGCCGGCTGGGAGACCCGCGTCCCCACCGGCCGGCTCAACGCCTTCCTGGGCGAGATCGTCGCCGCCCACCCGCACCCGGTCCGCGGCGGCAAGCAGCCCCGCATCCTCTTCGGTACGCAGGCCGGCACCAAGCCGCCCCGCTTCGTGCTCTTCGCCTCCGGCTTCCTGGAGGCCGGCTACCGCCGCTTCATCGAGCGCCGGCTGCGCGAGGAGTTCGGCTTCGAGGGCACCCCGATCCACCTCTCGGTCCGGGTGCGCGAGAAGCGCGGCCGCAAGAAGTAGAACGGTGTGACGTACGGCGGAGGGCCGGGGCTCGATTCGAGCTCCGGCCCTCCGCCGTGATTCCCGGATTCCTAGAGGCCTCTGCGAGGTCCCGGTGGCAGTGCCGCCTGGGGCTGCGGGTGCTGCTGCGCCGACCACGCCGACGGGTACGCCGCCGCGTGCCGGTGCCCCTGTCCGTACACGCCCGTGCTCAGGACCGTGCCGAAGGCCCGGAAGCTCAGCTCCTCCTCGCCGCTGCGGTCGCCCGGCAGCGTACGGAAGGACCTGCGGTACTCCGAGTACAGGGCGTCGTAGATCGGCGTGGGCGAAGGGCCCGCCGCGACGTCCTGCGCGGGGCGCATCGAGGGGATCTGGCTCGGATGGGGCTGGAGGAAGGGGTCGTATGGGTGCACGTAGGTGCCAACGACACCGCCGCCCGTCGGATGCGGGCGGCTCTCCGAAAGGGGAGCGCCCCGGGGGCGCGGCACGGTCGGCACACCCGGTCCCGCCCCCGCCCCGGGGACGCGCGCCCACCCTATGCCGGGCCGGCGGTCCTCCATCAGGTGCCGGCCAGCGGCATCGCGGCGGCCACCAGACGGCCGTTCGCCGCGGCCTTCTCCAGGGCGTCGCGCAGCAGGTCCTCGCGGGGCTGCTGGCCGATCGAGCCCACCGGGGCGGCGAAGACCAGGACCGTGTGCGACTTGTTGGCCGCCGCCCGCCAGCCCTCGGTGACCTGGAGCGGCTGGTGCGCCTGCCACCAGGCAGCCTGACCGGTCGGCCCCGGCTGGAGCACGGAGTGCAGCTGGCCCATGGCGACCAGGACCGACCAGCCCGGCAGCACCGCCGGCTTCTCGTCCAGGGACATGACCTGCTGGAAGCCCTGCTCGGCCAGGAGCGGCAGGAACTCGTCGGTGAGGCCGTCCGAACCCGGACGGGCCACCGGGGCCGTCGGCTCCACGACGAGCGCCGGGTGCAGCTCGCCGTCGATCAGGACGAGGCCGCTGGTGACCCCGAGCACGGCCTGCTCGGGGTGGGAGGCGGCGAGCGCGTCGGCGGCGTCGGAGGCCGTGATGGAGGCGACGGCGCCCTGGAGCTGCGCCTCCTCGACCCGGACGACCTGCGAGGGGATGCAGCTGGCGTGGGCGAACGCGAGGACCGCGGTCTCCTCGCCGACGAACAGCACCGTGCTGGTGCGCTCCTGCTCGGAGTCCCCCGGCGTGCGGCAGGAGGTGCAGTCGTAGCTGCCCGGGGCGTTGTCGCCGGCGAGCAGCCGGTCCGCTTCTTCGTCGCCGATCTCGGCGCGTACGTCCTCGCTGACGTCGAGCATGCGCGGCACGGGGGGCTCCCTGGACTCGGTACGGGGGGACGCCGGGCCGTTCCCGGGCGTCTCATGCCGAGTTCAACGGGTCAGCCTCGGCCGGGGTCACGCGTGGAAGCGAGGCAACTTGCCACCGGCCCGTGCGGCCGGGGCCGTCCGGAGCCGTCCGGGGCCGTCCTGGGGGCGTGACTCCGACCGGGTGGGATGTGAACACTGTTCCGCGCGGCACGGGCCGGGGGCGCCGGGGGGCTGCCTAGCCTTCCCCGATGTCGAAGATCCGATGGTGTACGACCGGTTCCCTCGTGGGTTCCCTCGTGGCGGCGTCCGCGGCCGCGCTCCTGACCCTGACCCCGACGCCCGCCCGGGCCGCTTCCGTGCCCTCGTACGCCTGCGCGCAGGACCAGTGGCCGTGGGGATGCGTCGCCGACTGCGAGAGCAGCGGAAACTGGCGCACCAACACCGGCAACGGCTTCTACGGCGGGCTCCAGTTCTGGCACCCCACCTGGGTCGAGCACGGCGGCCTGAAGTACGCCCGGCGCGCCGACCTGGCGACCCGGCCGCAGCAGATCACCGTCGCCGAGGAGGTGCTGCGCACCCAGGGGTGGGGGGCCTGGCCCGCCTGCTCCAAGCGGTACGGCCTGTACGGGCGCGTCCACACCGTCCAGGCCGGCGACACGCTCGGCTCGATCGCCCGCCGCTTCGGCGTCAAGGGCGGCTGGCAGGCGCTGTACGCGGCGAACCGGAGCGTCGTCGGGGCCGACCCGAACCGGATCGTCGTCGGCGCCATGCTGCGGATCGCCCCTCTCTGAGGCGCCACCTGTGCGTCACCGGTACTCGGCCGGCTCCCCGCTCGACGCGCGGGAGCCGCGCCGCAGTTCGTGCACGAGCGTGCCGGGCGGCAGCCCGTCCGGTACGCGCTGCTCGGCCAGGACCACGGCCGCCCCGCGCTCCACGGCCAGCGCCGCGAGCATCCGGTACGTACGGGCCGCGACCGGCGGGGCCATGCCGAGCGAGGGCTCGTCGACGAGCACCACGCGCGCGCGTGGCGCCAGGAACGCGCGGGAGACCGCCAGCATCCGGCGTTCCCCGCCGGACAGGGTCCCGGCGGTCCGGGGCAGGAGGGGGACCAGTTCCGGGTACGGGGCGGTGGCCCCGGGCGCGGCGAGCGCGAGGTTCTCGGCGACGGTGAGGCCCGCGTACACCGCCCGCAGGTCCGGTACGAAGCACAGCCCGCGGCGCGCCCGCGCGTGCGCCGACAGCCGGGTCACGTCGGTCCCGCGCCACTCGACCCGTCCCGCCGACAGGCCCACCGTGCCGGCGAGGGCGCGCAGGGCGGTCGTCCGGCCCGCGCCGTTGCGGCCCAGGAGAACGGTCACCGTCCCGGCCGGGACGGGCAGGTCGAGGCCGTGCAGGGCCTCCAGGGGGCCGTAGCGGACCCGGGCGGCGCGCAGGGCGATCTCGACGCTCACGACAGGATCCGTCCTCCCTCCATGGTGTGCACCGTGTGCGCGATCCCGGCGACGAGGTCGGGGTCGTGCTCGACGACCAGGACGGTCAGGCCGTCCGCCGCGAGGGCCGCCAGGATCCTCGCGAGCGCGGCGGTCTCGGCGGCGTCGAGCCCTGCGGCCGGTTCGTCGAGGAGGAGCGTGTGCGGGCGCCCCGACAGCGCGCGGGCCAGCTCCACCCGGCGCAGGGTCCCGGTGGGCAGGCCCGCCGCCGCCCGGTGCCGTACGGGCCCGGCCAGCCCGAGCAGCCGCAGGCTCCGCTCCACGGCGGCCGGGTCCCCCCGCCCGCCCTGCTCCTCGCCGAGGCGGACATTCTCCTCGACGGTGAGCGACGGGAAGACGGCGAGCTGCTGGAAGGTCCGGGCGATGCCGAGGCGCGTCCGGGCGTGGGCGGGCCGGGAGGTGATGTCGGCGCCGTCGAGCGTGATCCGGCCCTGACCGCGGCGGGGACGGAGGGTCCCGGCGAGACAGTCGAAGAGGGTGCTCTTGCCGGCACCGTTGGGACCGACGAGGGCGGTGACGCGGGCGGGGGCGAGGCCGAGCGTGACGTGCGAGAGGGCGGTGACACCGCCGGGGTAGGTGAGGGTGAGGTCGTGCGCGCGCAGGCCCGTGCGGAGCCCGGTGCGGGGCTGGGCGTCGTCGGTGGCCGGCGGGCCGTGGGTGGGCGTCCGGCCTTCGGCCGGACCGGGGGTCCCACCCGCACCACCCGTGCGGGCGGTCGACAGACGTGCGGGTCTTCCTGCGGGAGGTGCCGCGCCGTCGGCGGGTGGCGGGCCGTGGGCGTGCGGCCGGCCTTCGGCCGGACCGGCGTCGGCGCGACCGGCCTCGCCCGGTGGGCCGTGCGCGGGGACGCCCCCGGCTTCTGCGGTCGTCGCAGGGGTGCGGCCGCTCGGCGGCAAGAGGTTCGTCAATGGGGGGATCCGGCCCGTCAGCGTTGCCAGGAGGCCTATCAGGGCCGCTGCCGTGCCCGCCTTGGGGCCCGCGTCCAGGGTGGTCAGGAGGGCCGCGGCGGCCAGGGGGGTGAGGAGGCTGTCCGCGCCCAGGACCAGGACCGCCGCGAACCAGAGCAGGCCGCGGACCGGGTCGTACTGCTCCGGGTCGAAGGCGCGCAGACCCATGCCGAGGAGCCCGCCGCCGAGGGCCGCCAGGGCCGCGCCCAGGACGAAGGCGAGGAGCTTGAGGCGCGGCACCGGGACGCCCGCCGCCTCGGCGCCCGGTTCGTGGTCCCGCAGGGCGGCGAGCGCGCGTCCCGTGCGGCCCCGGCGGAGCGCCGCCACCAGGGCGAGGCAGCCGGCCAGGACGACCAGCTCCAGGGCGTAGTAGGCGCGGTCGTCGGAGAAGCCCGCCGGGCGGCCCAGGGCCACGCCCGCCGTCGCGTACGGCTGGGTGAGGACGAAGCGGCTCACCGCCACTCCCACGGCGAGGGTCGCCAGGGCGAGCGCCAGGCCGTGCCGCCGGATCGCCGGCCGGCCCGTCACCAGGCCCGTGGCCGCCACCATCGGCACCGCGAGGCCGAGGGCCAGGAGCGTGGGGACCCCGGCCGCCGCGAGCAGCGCCGTGAACAGGGCGCCCAGGCCCGCGTACGCCGCCTGGCCCAGCGCGATCTGGCCGCCCCGGCCCGCCACCACGACGAGGGACAGCAGGATCACGGCGAGCGCCGGGACCTGGACCGCCGTGTGCAGATCGGAGCCCGCGAGGCCCAGGGGGAGGAGGAGCAGGACGCCTACGACCGGCCACAGGGCCGTGGGCACCCTCGTGGCGCGTGTCGGCGGCGGCAGGGCGTCCCGGCCCTTGCCGCCCACCCCCGGCAGGACCAGCGCCGCCACCAGGAGCGCCACCACGAACAGGTTCGCCCCGACGGCCTGCAGCAGCGGGCCCGCCCAGCCCTCCGGGTGAAGCCGGGTCAGCTGCGCCTGGGCCACCCCGATCGCGAGTGCCGCACCCACCGCGACCGGCAGCGACCTCATCCTCGCCATCACCGCGACCGCGATCACCTCCACCACGAGCAGCGGCATCCCGTACGGGTCGAGCCGTACGTACGGGGCGAGCAGCACGCCCGTGAGCCCGGCCGTGAACGAGCCGAACGCCCAGCCCGCCGCCGCGACCCGGTCCGCGTCGATCCCCGCCAGGACGGCGAGCGGGCGGTTGTCCACGACCGCCCTCAGCTCCCGGCCGAACCGCGTCCACCGGGTCACCGCCCCCACCAGGCAGGCGAGCGCGATCACCGCCGCGAGCTGTGCCCACGGATCGTCGCCGAGGAGTACCGGCGCGTCGTCCCGCGCCCCCGGGCCCCACAGCAGCACCGCCCCGCCCACCAGGAGCACGAAGACGCCGATCGTCGCCACCAGGGTCTGCGCCGGGTTCGAGCCGCGCAGCGCCAAGGGGCGGAAGACCCCCCGGTCGAGTGCCAGTCCGATGCCGGGGGCGACCAGCAGCAGCGTGACCAGGGCGCCCAGGGGCAGCGGCCAGCCCCAGCCGACCACCAGCTGGCGGAGCACGTACGCGCAGACCATGGCGACGGCCCCGTGCGCCAGGTTCAGCACGCCCGTCGCCCGGTAGGTGACGACCAGGCCGATGCCGGTGAGCGCGGCGGCACTGCCGACCGCGAGGCCGGCGAGGGTCAGTTCGTACGTCAGGGAGGCCACGGCTCACACACCGGGCAGGGGGCGAGCTCCGCGTCCCCCGCCTCCACGGCCTCCTCCTTGCCCGCCACCAGTGGACAGTCCGGGCGGTGCGCCAGGGTCCCGCCCGGGACCCGCAGGAGGGGGCCGTCCGAGGACGGCGGGGGAGCCTCCTCCGCGTCGGCGGTGCGGCGCGGTTCCGGAGGGCGTACGGGAAGCAGCGTCGCCGCCCCGACCAGGACCGCGCCCGCCACGAGCAGCGCGGCCCCCGGCACCGTGCACGAGGCCAGATAGGGCAGCTGGCGCTCCGCGAAGCGCTCGCCGGAGATCCCGTACCAGCCGAGCGCACAGAGCACCGCGCCCCCGGCGGCCGCCGCGAGACCGCTCCACAGCAGGAACCGCGATGTCGGCACGCAGGCCTCCCTCGTCCCCTCCCCTTGCTGTCTCTTTCCTTGCACTATGCCCCGATCCGTCCCACCCTGGTAACACCAGCCGCTCCGGGCTGGCTCTGGATGCGCGAGACACCCGGTGGTGAGGCAGATGCTCGTCGAACGACGCGGTGGACGCTCCCGTCTCGCGGTCCTCGGGGCCGTCGCCGTCCTCGCCCTGGCACCCGCCCTCGCGAGCTGCTCCGACGACAACGGCGGGAAGACCGGCGGCACGGCCTCCTCCTCCCCGCCGGTGACCGCCCCCACCGATCCGGTCGCCGCCAAGGCCCAGATCACCAAGAACTGGACGGCGTTCTTCGACCCGAACACCCCCGTCGCCGAGAAGGTGAAGCTCCTGGAGAACGGGGAGCAGATGCGGCCGGTGCTCGGCGCCTTCGCCGGCGACAAGAACGCGGCCATGACCTCCGCGAAGGTCACCGGCATCGAGTTCGCCTCGGCCACCGACGCGAACGTCACCTACGACCTGCTGGTCGGCGGGTCCCCCGCCCTGCCCGGCTCCAAGGGCACCTCCGTCCTCCAGAACGGCACCTGGAAGGTCTCCGTGAAGACCCTGTGCGGCCTGGTCGAGCTGAGCGGTGTCACCGTCCAGGGTTGCTGAGGCGGTCACGGCGCTGCTCCTGGCCGTGCTGCTCGCCCTCCTCGCGGGATGCGGCAGCCGGCTCCCGGAGCGCGCCTTCGAAACGCGGCCCACCGTCAACCCCTCCGGCGGTGAGCCGCTCCGCGTCGGGATCATCACCAGCACCACCAGCCCGGTCGGCGGAGAGACCTTCACCGGCCCGCGCGACGGAGCCCGCGCCTGGTTCGACGCCCTCAACGCGCGCGGTGGCCTCGACGGACGCCGGATCGAGGTCGAGACCTGCGACGACGGCGGCAGCGGCGTCGGCAACAACGCGTGCGTGCACCGGCTGGTCGACGAGCGCGGCGTCTTCGCCCTCGTCGCCACCACCGCCCTGAACTACGCGGGCGCCCCCCTCGTCGCCCGGGCCGGAGTCCCCGACATCGGCGGCCAGCCCCTCACCCCCGCGTACGACACCTATCCGCACCTCTACGGCATCTACGGCAGCTCCGCCCCACGCACCGGCCGCGCACCCGGCTGGGGCGGCACGCTGTACGGCGGGACCGAGGTCTACCGCTGGTTCCGCGAGAAGCTCGGCGCGCGGACCGCCGCCGTCGTCTCCTACAACCAGGCCGCCTCCGCCGCCTACGCCCGGCTCGTCGCCCGCGGCCTTCGCACCGAGGGCTACCGGGTCGTCGAGGAACAGGTCGACTTCGCCCTGCCCAACTTCCGCGCGGTCGCCGCCGACCTGCGGGCCGAACACGTCGACCTCGTCTTCGACGCGATGGACACCCACGGCAACGTGCGCCTGTGCGAGGCGATGGAGACGCTCGGGGTCCGGGTCGACGCCAAGGTGACCAACGTGCAGAACTGGTCCTCGGCCGTCTCCCGCGACTACGCCCGCGCCCCCGGCTGCCGGGCCTCGCTGTGGGTGACGGGCTCCAGCCGGAACTACGAGGACACCGGGCAGCCGGCGGTCCGCGAGTTCCGTACGGCGATGGGCGACCGGGCCCTGTCGCAATGGCAGTTGGAAGGATGGGCGGCGGCGATGTGGTTCACCGACGCGGCCCGCTCCTGCCTCGCCCGGGGCGCGCTCACCCGGGGCTGCGTCGAGGAGTTCATGAACCGACCGGAGCCGTACACCGCGCGCGGGCTCCTCCTCCCCGTACGGTTCGAGCACCTGGCACGGCCGCCCGCGACCCGGAACACCTGCCTGTCCGTGGCCCGTTGGGAGGACGGGCGGGGCTGGGTGAGCCAGGGCGACATGACGAAGAACTGCGCGACCGTCCCCCAGCTCGGCTACCGCCCGTGAACGAGCGCCTCTGCATCGGCAGTACAGTCGAGCACCGACCGACCGAATGACTGACTGACTGACCGGGGGGAACCGGCAGCGCGATGCGTATCTCCTTTCTGCTCCACAACGGCTACCACTACGGCGGCACGATCCGGACCACGTTCACGCTCGCCGAGGAACTGGCGGAACGCCACGAGGTCGAGATCGTCTCGGTGTTCCGCCACCGTGACCGTCCGCGCCTCGGCCTGCCGGCGGGGGTGACCCTGCGCCACCTCGTCGACCTGCGCAAGGACAGCCCCGGATACGACGGCGACCACCCCGACTTCCACCGCCCCGCCGAGGTCTTCCCGCGCGGCGACGGCCGCTGGAAGCAGTACAGCGCGCTCACCGACGCCCGGATCGGGGAGTACCTCCGCGGAGTGGAGGCCGACGTCCTCGTCGCCACCCGCCCCGGACTCAACGTGCACCTCGCCCGGCAGGCCCGGCGGGGGCCGGTCCTCGTCGGCCAGGAGCACCTGATCCTCGACGGCCACACCTACCGGCTGCGCCGCGACATCGGCCACGAGTACGCGCTCCTCGACGCCGTCACCACGGTCACCGAGGCCGACGCCCGCGCCTACCGGAAGCTCCGCCTGCCCGGCGTACGGATCGAGGCCGTGCCCAACAGCGTGCCCGCGCCCGCCGTGCCGCCCGCCGACCCCGCGGCGAGGACCGTCGTCGCGGCGGGCCGGCTCACCCGGGTCAAGCGGTACGACGTGCTGATCGACGCCTTCGCGTCCGTGGCCGCGGACCATCCCGACTGGA
>NZ_MWIG01000683.1:0-1292 GCF_002156145.1 Streptomyces sp. NRRL B-24572
GGCTCGACGGGTTCGGCGGGCTCGACGGGTTCGGCGGGCTCCCCCGACTCGCCCTGGCCGGGGCCCGAGACCCCGCAGGGCGGACGGGGGCCGCTGCACGGCGGCGCGCCGGGACCGGGCTCGGCCCCGACCCCCGACGCCGTCCCGACGACCAGTCAGATCTCGACGGAGACGCTGCGGAAGTCGACCCGCGCGGAGATCATCAACAGGGCCAAGACGTGGGTCGCCGCCCAGGTCCCGTACTCCATGGAGAAGTACTGGTCGGACGGGTACCGCCAGGACTGCTCCGGCTACATCTCCATGGCCTGGAACCTGAGCAGCAACGAGTGGACCGGCAGCCTCGACCGCTTCGCCGTACGCATCGACCGCACCGAGCTCCAGCCCGGCGACATCCTGCTCTTCCACAACCCGGCCAACCCGACCCGCGGCTCGCACGTCACGATCTTCGGCGGCTGGACCGACTACACCCACACCTCCTACATCGCCTACGAGCAGACGAAGCCGCGCACGCGGAAGCAGGCGACGCCGATGGCGTACTGGGAGAACTCCGACCGGTACGTGGCCTACCGCTACAAGGGCGTGGTGAGCGGCGGTGCCGGCAGCGGGGCGGAGCCCACGGAGTCGGTGGCGTACCCGGGGGCGGGGATGTTCGGCCCGGGCGCGAACAACGCGTACGTCACCCGGCTCGGGAACCTGCTGGTCGCGCGCGGCGGCAAGAAGTTCTACAGCCAGGGGCCCGGCCCGAGGTGGGGCGAGGCGGACCGGCGGGCGACCCAGGCGTTCCAGCTCGCGCAGGGCTGGAAGGGCAAGGAGGCGGACGGCCTGCCCGGACCGCAGACGTGGGCGCTCCTCGTGACCGGCGGGGGCAAGGGCATCGGCGGTTCGAGTGGTTCGGGCGGTTCGAGCACGAATGCGACGGGGTTTCCCGGGCGTGGCTACTTCCGTCCGGGGCAATCCAACGCATATGTGGAGAAGCTGGGCAAACAACTGGTGAAGCGGGGCTTCGGCAAGCACTACCTGTCGGGACCCGGTCCGCGCTGGACGGAGGCGGACCGCCGCAACGTCGAGGCGTTCCAGCGGGCACAGGGCTGGCGCGGCGGAGCGGCCGACGGCTACCCGGGCCCGGAGACCTGGCGGCGCTTGTTCCGATGACCCCGAGAGCATGAGGTGGACCCGAATGACGGCATCGACCCCGAACCCCGCGGACTCCGGCGCGGCGGCCTCGCGTGACGCGGCCCGCACGGCCAGACGCCTGACGGACGGCACCCTCCCCCGCACGTCCCCACCGGAGC
>NZ_MWIG01000684.1:0-7643 GCF_002156145.1 Streptomyces sp. NRRL B-24572
GCGGCCTCGATCGTCAGGTGCGTCGACGTCATGGTGTTGCCGTTGTCCGCGTCGGCCATGACGGCGGCGGGAGCGGCGGCCGGGGCGGCGGCGTTCGCGGAGACCACGCCGAAGGTACCGGCGGCGACGACAGCGGCGGCGGTGGCACCGAGGAGGATCTTCTTCATGACTGACTCCGTAAGAGGTGAGGAGGAGGGGGAGGGGGAAGCCTTCGAGCGGTTCGTTCGTCCTTCGCTCTGCCTCAATCCTCCGGGCGGAACCGGCGCCCGCCGGTCCACGGTCCGGCTCTCCTCGGCGCGCACACCGGACGACGGGTCTGTCAGCCGATCGGTTGATGCCCTGCTGGTCCCTCCGGGTCACCATGGACAGATACACGCAGGTCAGCACGGCAGGGAGGCGGCACGGTGACCCGGCCCACGGAGCACGACCCGGACGCCCGCCGGCTGCCCCGGCCCGCAGAACACGACCCGGACGCCCGCCGGCTGCCCCGGCCCGCAGAACACGACCCGGACGCCCGCTGGCTGGCGCGGGTCATGCACATCGCGTTCTTCCTGCTGCTCGGCGCCTCCCTCGCCCGCTTCCTGCTGCGGCACGAGTGGGAGGCCCGCAGCCCCTGGATCATCGCCCTCACCGGCGCGCTCGCCTCCCTCTACCTGCTCGGACCGGTCCTCGGCACCCGCGCCACCCCGCGCCGCATCGCCTGGCTGGGCACGGTCGTCGCCGTCTGGGTCGTCCTCGTCGTCCTCGCGCCCAGCTTCGCCTGGTGCGCGGTGCCCCTCTTCTACACGGGCCTGCGCACCCTCCCGCCGCGCGCCGCGCTCGGCCTGGTCGCCCTGCTCACCGCGTTCGTGGTGTTCGCGCAGGTCCAGCTGTCGCACGGCGGCTGGGACCCGAACCTGATCGTCGCCCCGCCGGCCGTCGCCGCCCTCGCCACCGGCGTCTTCGTGTACTCCGACCGGCAGGCCGCCCGGCAGCGGGCACTCATCGACGACCTGATCCGCACCCGCCGCGAACTCGCCGCGATCGAGCGCCGCGAGGGCACCCTCGCCGAGCGCCAGCGGCTCTCCATGGAGATCCACGACACCCTCGCGCAGGGCCTGTCCAGCCAGCAGATGCTGCTCCAGGCCGCCGACCGCACCTGGGACGGCGACCCGGACACCGCCCGCCGCCACGTCCGTACCGCCGAGTCCATCGCCGAACGGAACCTCGCCGAGGCCCGCCGCTTCGTGCAGGACCTCGCGCCCGCCGACCTCGCCGGGGGCGGCGGCCTGGAGGAGGCCCTGCGCGGGCTCGCCGCCCGCGAGTCGGCGGCCTTCCGGGTCGACGGCGCCCCGGTGCCGCTGCCCGACCGCGTACAGGCGGCGCTGCTGCGGATCGGCCAGGGCGCCCTCGCGAACATCCGCGAGCACGCCGGCGCCGACTCCGCCGCCCTGACCCTCACCTACCTCGACGACCAGGTCGTCCTCGACATCGCCGACGACGGCCGCGGCTTCGACCCGGCGCTCGCGCGCGAACAGGCCGAACGCGGCCACGGGCTGCCCGCGATGCGCGTGCGCGCGCAGCAGCTGGGTGGCACCCTGACGGTCGAGTCCACCCCGGGCGAGGGCACGGTGCTCTCCGCCGCGATCCCGCTCCCCCTGGAGTCCTGATGTCCGTACGGATCCTCCTCTGCGACGATCACGTCGTCGTCCGCGCCGGTCTGCTCGCGCTGCTCGGCAGCACCCCCGACATCGAGGTGGTCGGGGAGGCCGGCAGCGGCGAGGAGGCCGTCGCCATGGCGGCGAAGCTCAAGCCGGACGTGGTGCTCATGGACCTCCAGCTCGGCGCGGGCATCGACGGCGTGGAGGCGACGCGGCGGATCGCGCCCACCGGTGTCCACGTCCTGGTCCTCACCACGTACGACACGGACGCGGACATCACGCGGGCGATCGAGGCGGGCGCGACGGGCTACCTCCTGAAGGCCGAGCGGCCCGAGGAGCTGTTCGCGGCGATCCACTCCGCCGCGCAGGGCCGCACGGCACTCTCCCCGCCGGTCGCCAGCCGGGTCATGGACCGCATGCGGGGCGCGGCGGGCCCGTCGCTCACCGACCGGGAGCGGGACATCCTCGGCCAGCTGGGGCGCGGCCTGGGCAACCGGGAGATCGCGCGGGCGCTGTTCATCAGCGAGGCGACGGTGAAGACGCACCTCGGCCGCATCTACGCCAAGCTCGGCGTCGACACCCGCGCGGGCGCGGTGGCGGTGGCGAAGGAGCGGCGCCTGCTGCCGTAGCCCGCCTGCTGTCGTAGCCCGTAGGGCTGGTCCGTGGCGCCATTCCCCGGCGCCACCCCACCCCCACTGCTACCGTGCGTCGTCGTCCAACCGCACGGTGTCATGTCTCAGTGGGAGCGCACGTGAAGCTCGCGATCGTCGGCGGCGGACCCGCCGGCCTCTACCTCTCGATCCTGCTGAAGCGGCAGGACCCGTCCCACGACATCGCCGTGTACGAGCGGAACCCCGAGGGGTCCACGTACGGCTGGGGCGTGACGTACTGGGCGGGGCTGCTCGACAAGCTGCGCGCGGGCGACCCCGAGTCCGCGGCCGCCGTCGCCGAGGCCTCCGTGACCTGGACCGACGGGGTCGCCATCGTCCGCGACGAGCGGACCGTCCACCGCGGCGACGCGGGCTTCGGCATCGGACGGCGGCGGATGCTGGCGCTGCTCGCCGACCGGGCCGAGGAGCTGGGCGTACGGGTCGAGTTCGAGCACGACATCCCCGGCCCCGACGCGCCCGAACTGGCCGGCGCGGACCTGGTCGTCGCCGCCGACGGCGTCAACAGCGCCCTTCGCGAGGCCCACGCGGACCACTTCGGCAGCGAGGTCGCCAGCGGCCGCAACCACTACATCTGGCTCGGCACCACCAAGGTCTTCGACTCGTTCAGCTTCGCCTTCAAGGAGACCGAGCACGGCTGGATCTGGTGCTACGCCTACGGGTTCAGCGGCGAACGGTCCACCTGCGTCGTCGAGTGCTCCCCGGAGACCTTCACCGGCCTCGGGCTCGACACGCGCGGCGAGGCCGACAGCCTGAACCTCCTGGAGAAGCTCTTCCACGACCTCCTCGACGGGCACGAGCTGATCGGGCGCGAGCGCGCCGACGGCACCGCCCAGTGGCTGACCTTCCGCACCCTCACCAACCGGGTCTGGCACCGCGGCAACCTCGTCCTCCTCGGCGACGCCGCCCACACCACGCACTACTCGATCGGCGCGGGCACCACCCTGGCCCTGGAGGACGCACTCGCCCTCGCGGACGCCCTGCGCGCCCCCGGCGACCTGGACGCCGCCCTCACCGCGTACGGGAAGCGGCGGCGCGCCGAGCTGGTCTCGGCGCAGAGCGCGGCCCGTTACAGCGCCCAGTGGTACGAGAACCTGCCGCGCTACATGAACCTGGAGCCGGCCAAGATGTTCGCGCTCCTCGGCCAGCGCCACTCGCCGCTGCTCCCGCACGTCCCGCCGCAGCTGTACTACCGGATCGACCGGGCCGCCGAGCAGCTGGAGGCGCTGCGGCGGCTGAAGCGCTGGCTGGGTCCGCGGGTGGCACGGGCGGTGCACGGCCGCCGCTGATTCTTCTCGTACGGTTCGGACGTCCCGGCGGCGGGCGGCGAGGTCGCCCACACGTCCCGGCGACGGACCGCAAGGTCGCCCACACGTCCCGGCGACGGGCGGCGAGGTCGCCCACACGTCCCGGCGACGGGCGGCGAGGTCGCTCACACGTCCCGGCGGTGGACCGCCACGAAAGCCACCGCCACCGCGCCCGCCGCCCAGGCCGCGTACACCGTCCACGCCCCGCCCGCCGTCCACGGGTACTCCACCGGCACCGGCGACACCCCCACCTCCGTGAGCCGCTTCCACGCGCCCTGCGGCAGGGCGTGCAGAAACGTCGCGCCCCAGCGGTTCCGCTCGTCCATCAGGGCCGGCAGCAGGAGCAGTACGCCCGTCAGGGAGACGATCGTCGTCGCCGCGTGCCGGAGCAGCGCCCCGAGCCCGAAGCCGGCGAGCGCGCACACCGGTGCGAGGAGCGCCGACGCGGCGACGGCCCGCGCCACGCCCTCGTCGCCGAGCGCCATGCCGACGCCCCGCCCGTCGAGCACGGCCTGCGTCGTCGCGAACGACACCCCGGCGACCAGCGCGCCGTACACGAGCATCACGGCGGCGAGGACGAGCGTCTTCGCGGCGACGACGGCCCGGCGGGCCGGGACGGCCGCGAAGGTCGTACGGATCTGGCCCGTGCCGTACTCGCCGACGATCATCAGCGCGCCGATGGAACCGGTCGCGAGGATGAACACCATGGCCCCGCCGAGCGTGAACGCGTCGCGCATCGCCCAGATCGGCACGAAGAGTTCCTTGATGCCGTCCGAGTAGTTCGGGTAGTTGCGGTAGTCGGCGAGGGTCGCGTTGAGGTTGACGCCGAGGGCGGCGACCGCGCCGACGGCGAAGGCCCACGGGGTGGAGCGGAGGGACCACAGCTTGATCCACTCGGCGGCGAGGAGGTCACGGAAACGGGCGGCGGCGGCAGGCATCAGCGGTACTCCACACTGTCGGCGGTGAGCTCCATGAACGCCTCTTCGAGCGAGGAGGCGTGCGCGGTCAGTCCGGCGAGCGGGACGCCGTGCCGGAAGGCGAGGAGGCCGATGCGGTCCGCGTCGATGCCGGTGACGACGAGCTCCTCCCCCTCCGTGCGTACGGTGGCGCCCTCGGCCTTCAGCACGTCGGCGAGGCCCGGATCGGCCGGCCGTACCGTCACGCTCCGGCGGGTGCCGCGCGCCGCGAAGTCCGTCACGCTCTCGGCCGCGATGAGCCGGCCGCGGCCGATGACGACGAGGTCGTCGGCGGTGTGCTCCATCTCGCTCATCAGATGGCTGGAGACGAACACCGTGCGGCCCTCGGCGGCGAGCCGCCGGAACAGCCCCCGCGCCCACAGCACGCCCTCCGGGTCGAGACCGTTGACCGGCTCGTCGAAGAGCAGCACGGGAGGGTCGCCGAGCAGCGCGGCGGCGATCCCGAGGCGTTGTCTCATGCCGAGCGAGTAGCCGCCGATCCGGCGCTTGGCGGCCTCCGCGAGGCCGACCTCCTGGAGGACCTCGGCGGCGCGGCGGCGCGGGATGCCGTTGGTGCGGGCGAGCGCCGCGAGATGGGCCTCGGCGGTCCGGCCGCCGTGCACGTCGTGCGCGTCGAGCAGCGCCCCGACGTCCCGCAGCCCGCGCGGCAACTCCCGGAACCGCCGTCCGCCGACGGTGGCGGTCCCGGACGTCGGCTCGTTGAGCCCCAGGATCAGGCGCAGGGTCGTCGACTTCCCGGCGCCGTTGGGCCCGAGGAAGCCGGTGACGCGGCCGGGTTTCACGGCGAAGGTGAGGCGGTCGACGGCGGGGCGGGCGGCGGCAGGGCGGTCGGCGGCAGGGCGGTCGGCGGCGGGACGGTCGGCGGCGGGACGGCCCATGAGGCGGGACCGGATCGCCGGACGGGATCCGGCCCGGCGGCCGTAGCGCTTGGTCAGTTCGTGGACTTCGATCATGCGGCCCACGGTGTCGGGCCGGCACCCCCCGGCACATCGGCTCGGCGGCCACAACCGAGGCGGCGGGGTGGCCCGGGGGCGTACGCCCGCGGGCCGATGCCCCGACCGGCGGACGCACCTACGATCACGACCATGCCCGCCACCGCCACGACGACCGACCGCCCGTCCCAAGGGCGGGTGCCGGCGGCCCTCGCCTGGGGCGCGGCCGTCGCGCACCCCTTCCTGCTCCTCAGCGCGGTACGGACCGGCCCGTACCGCTCCACCGAGCTGCGGCTCTTCCTCACCGCCGTCGTCGTGGGCCTCACCCTGCCCCTGGCGCGCCGCAACCCGCTCGCGGCCCTCGGACTGCTGCTCGCGGGACTGTTCGCGGCGGCCACCACCCGCCCCGACGCCGTGCTCCTCTACCTCCCGGTGCTCGCCGCCGACGCCGTCGTCGGCCGGATCGCCGCCGCGCGCCCGCTCCGGGTTCTGCTGCCCACCGCCCTCGGCGCGCTCGCCGTACAGATCGCGGCCGCGACCTACACGACCTCGGGCCAGGACGTCTTCGTCAGCACGGTCACGGCCCTCGCGCTCGCCCTGCTCACCGCCGGGCTCCTCGGCCGGTCCGTACGCGAACGGCGCGATCACGCGGCGGAGTTGCGTGCCGCGACCACCGCAGAGGCCGTCGCCGCCGAACGGCTCAGGATCGCCCGCGAGCTGCACGACGTCGTCGCGCACAGCATCGGCGTCATCGCCATCCAGGCGGGCGTCGGCCGCCGGGTCATCGACACCCAGCCCACCGAGGCCCGCAAGGCGCTCGCCACCATCGAGACCACCAGCCGCGAGACCCTCGCCGGGCTGCGCCGCACCCTGGGCGCGCTGCGGGGCGCCGCCGCCGACGGCCGCCCGGCACCGCGCGACCCGGCGCCGGGCCTCGCGGACCTGGAACGGCTCGCGGCGTCGACGGCGGACGCGGGGGTACGGGTCGAACTGCGGCGCCTCGGCAACCCGGACGTCGCGCTGCCGCCGGAGGTCGACCTCGCCGCGTACCGGATCGTGCAGGAGTCCCTCACCAACGTCGTCCGGCACGCGGCGACCCCCACCTGCCGGGTGACGGTGGAGCGCCGCACGGACGCGCTGCTCGTCGAGGTCGCCGACGAGGGCCGGGGCGCACCGGGCGGGGACCTGGCGGGCGGGTACGGCCTGGTCGGGATGCGCGAGCGCGCCGAACTCCTCGGCGGCAGCCTCACGGCGGGGCCGCGCCCCGGAGGCGGCTTCCACGTGACGGCACTGCTGCCGCTGCCTGCCGGCACCGCCGCCGCTGCCGCTGCCGCTGCCCAGGAAGGAACCCCCGCATGATCCGCGTCCTCCTCGTGGACGACCAACCCCTCGTCCGGGCCGGGCTGCGCGTCCTCATGGCCGACACCCCCGACCTGGAGGTCGCGGGCGAGGCGGGCACCGGCACGGAGGCGGTCGCCCTGGCCCGCGACCTCCGGCCGGACGTGGTGGTGATGGACGTCCGGATGCCCGGCATGGACGGCATCGAGGCCACCCGGCTCGTCACGGCGGGCCCCGACGCGCCCCGGGTCCTCGTCCTCACCACCTTCGACGACGACGAGTACGTGTACGGGGCGCTGCGCTCCGGCGCGAGCGGCTTCCTCGTCAAGGACATGGCCCTCGACGACATCCTCGCCGCGATCCGGGTGGTGGCCTCCGGCGACGCCCTGATCGCACCGGGGGTGACGCGCCGCCTGATCGAGGAGTTCGCGGCACGCCCGGAGCCGGCACTCCGCCCGGCGCGCGGCCTCGACGGGGTCACCGAACGCGAACGGGAGGTCCTCACCCTCGTCGGCCGGGGCCTGTCGAACGGCGAGATCGCGGAACGGCTCCACATCAGCACGGCGACGGCGAAGGCACACGTGGCACGGCTCTTCACGAAGCTGGACGCGCGGGACAGGGTGCAGCTGGTGATCTTCGCGTACGAGACGGGCCTGGTGCCGTGACGGGTTACAGGCGAGGCGCGTACGTGACGGCGCGCGTGCGTGACGGCGCGCGTACGTGACGGCGCGCGTGCGTGGCGGCGCGCGGTCGCCTCGGGCACGAGACCGGCTGGTGCCAT
>NZ_MWIG01000685.1:0-2107 GCF_002156145.1 Streptomyces sp. NRRL B-24572
CGGGGGAGAGCCCCCGAACCGGGCGGTACGCAGGGAGCCTGCGCGGTCCGCCGTGACGCTATCGCGATCCATCCTGCCGTGTCGCCGGGAGCCCCGGAGACCGGGTGATCCCTCGCTCCCGCCCCCGGCAGCCGCGGAGAACCCGCGGAGGGGTGACGTACCCAGCGTCCGGGCCGTCGAACCGTCCGTGACCGAGCCGACCGCGGGGCGCCACACCAGCCATCAGACGATCGAACCGTCGACGAAGCACCAGCGCCAGGCCTCTCCCGGCTCGAAGGTCCGCATGACCGGATGCCCGGTCGAGGAGAAGTGCCCCGTCGCGTGCCGCCCCGCCGAGGAGTCGCAGCAGCCCACGTGCCCGCAGCTCAGACAGAGCCGCAGCTGGACGGGGTGCGTGCCGTCCGTCAGGCACTCGGGGCAGGTGTCGGCGAGCGGCGCCGGTTCGGGGCGCGGCATTTCGGCTACGTGCGGGCACTCACTCATGATGGCCAGGTTACGTTGCGGCACGGGACGGGGTCGGGAGCATGGACGCACTGCAACTGGTGGCACTGGTGGCGGTGAGCGCCGCCGTGGCGGGGTTCGCCCGCAGGACCCCGGTGCCGGCGCCGCTGCTCCTCGTCGCCGTCGGCCTCGCCGCCGCGTACCTCCCGGGGGTCCCCGACTACACCCTCGATCCGCACATCGTGCTGCCGCTGATCCTGCCCCCGCTCCTCTACACGGCCGCCGTCGACTCCTCGTACCTCGACCTGCGGGCCAACATCAGGCCCGTCGCGCTGCTCTCCGTCGGGTACGTCCTCTTCGCCACCGTGGCCGTGGGCTGGCTCGCGTACGTCCTCGTGCCCGACCTGCCGCTCACCGCCGCGCTCGTGCTCGGCGCCGTGATCGCCCCGCCGGACGCGGTCGCCGCCACCGCCATCGCCCGCCGGCTCGGCCTGCCGAACCGGATCACCACGATCCTCCAGGGCGAGTCCCTCGTGAACGACGCCACCGCGATCACCGCGTACAAGGTCGCCCTCGCGGCCGCCGTCGGCGAGGGCGTCAGCTGGGCCGGCGGCCTGTGGGAGTTCGTCCTCGCCTCGGTCGGCGGCATCGGCGTCGGCCTGGTCCTGATGGTCCCGATCCACTGGCTCCGCACCCATCTGCGCGAGGCCCTGCTCCAGAACACCCTCTCCCTGCTGATCCCGTTCATCGCGTACGCCGCCGCCGAGGAGGTCGGCGCCTCCGGAGTCCTCGCGGTCGTCGTGGTCGGCCTCTTCCTCGGCCACAAGGCCTGGAAGGTCGACTTCGCGACGCGGCTCCAGGAGGAGGCCGTCTGGAAGATGGTCGCCTTCGTCCTGGAGTCCTCCGTCTTCGCCCTGATCGGCCTCCAGCTGCCGTACGTCGTCAAGGGGCTCGGCCGGTACGGCATGGGGGAGGCGGCCTGGTACGCGGTCGGGGTCTTCGTCGCCGTGGTCGTCGTCCGGTTCGTCTGGGTCTACCCGGCGACCTTCCTGCCCCGCTGGATGTCCTCGGGCATCCGCGAGCGGGAGCCCGAGGTGGACTGGCGGGCTCCGCTCGTCGTCGGCTGGGCCGGCATGCGCGGCGTGGTCTCCCTGGCCATCGCCTTCTCCATCCCCGTCGCCACCGACGGGGTCGAGTTCCCGGCCCGCAACCTCGTCCTCTTCCTCACCTTCACCACCGTGATCGGCACCCTCGTGGTGCAGGGCCTCACCCTGCCGCCCCTCATCCGGCTCCTGAAGCTCCCCGGACGCGACCGGTACGCCGAGACCCTCGCCGAGGCACAGGCCCAGAGCGAGGCCTCGCGGGCCGCCGACGAACGCCTCGACGCGCTCCTCGCCGACGAGCGCAACGCCCTGCCGAAACCCCTCGCCGACCGGCTGCGCACGGTCATGGAACGGCGCCGCAACTCCGTGTGGGAACGCCTCGGCGCGGTCAACGAGATCACCGGGGAGACCGTCGACGACACCTACCGCCGCCTCTCGCGCGAGATGATCGACGCCGAGCGCGCGGTCTTCGTCCAGCTGCGCGACGCCCGCCGGATCGACGACGAGATGATGCGCACACTGCTCCGCCGCCTCGACCTGGAGGAGGCGGCGGAGCAGTGTGC
>NZ_MWIG01000686.1:0-3009 GCF_002156145.1 Streptomyces sp. NRRL B-24572
GGAGCCGCACCTGCACGGCGACGAGTCCGCGTGGCCCCGGCCGGCGGGACAGTTCGCGCAGCCACTGGTGGGTGAGGGTGTACGAGGGGAGGACGGGGAAGAGGAACACCCCGCGCCGCTCGCCGTGTCCGGCGGCACGGAGACCGGACCGGCGGACCCGGGCCGCGTTCGCGCCGGGGGTGAGGTGGACGAAGGTCGCCATGGTGGGGTGATCGCTCCTAGCGGGCGTCGCGGCGGATCATGCGCGGGCGGTCGAGGACCTCGACGTACACGATCCGGCCGTGGACGACGTCGATGTTGAGCATCCCCGTGTCGGGGAGCAGCGGCAGGCAGCGGTGGCCCTCGCCGAACGGGGTGCCCGGCTCGCGGTCCGCGGTGGAGAGGCTCTGGCAGAAGTCGTCGGAGCAGCCGCACTCCCCGTACAGCCGCACGTCCCGCATGACGAGGGACAGGTCCCGTTCGCCCTCCTCTTCGAGGAGACGGGCGAGCTCGGCGACGAGTTCGGGGTACACCTCGCGAAGGAGCGGTGGTTCCGGAGGCGGGGGCGAGGCGTTCACTCGGGGGATTCTGGCGGTCGGGAGGAGTCGCGGCATCCCGTTTTCGGCTGCCTGCGTTCAGCGCGGTGCCGCAGCCGCCAGGCGAGCGAGGCTGCGGTCGTGGGCAGGGGTGAGGAGGAGCAGGGAGCAGATGGCGCCGATGAGGGCGCAGAACATGTCCCACTGGGTGTCCCACACGTCGCCCTGCGTGCCCAGGAAGGCGTCGGCAGCGTGGCCACCGGTAACGGCCGCCAGCCACTCCAGCATTTCGAAGACGGCGCTGAAGGCGAGGCAGGCACAGACGGTGAGCGGGGCCAGCCAGCGGTTGTCGCGCAGCGGTGAGGTCCGGACGAGGAGCTCGCGTACGAGTACGGCCGGCACGAAGCCCTGCATGAGGTGGCCGAAGCGGTCATAGGGGTTGCGTTCCAGGCTGAGCCAGTCGCGCACCCAGTCGCCCGCCGGTACCTCGGCGTAGGTGTAGTGCCCGCCCACGATGAGGACCAGAGAGTGCGCGGCGAGGAGTCCGCACAGCATGGTGCTCAGCGGGAATCGTCTGCGCAGCAGGATGATCAGCGGCAGGCCCAGCATCACCCACACCGTTTCCAGCAGCCAGGTGGTCGGGTCCTTGGCGCCGAACGCCGACGCCACGAGCGCCGTGGTGACGGCGAGAGCGAGAACGGCCGGCAGCCGGCGGCCTGTGGCCGGCCGCGCGGTGGTCGACGGGCTGGTCGGGTGGATGGCGGACATCGCCGGCTCCTCGTTTCGGGGTGTGCCCTGATCCTCGGTCCACCGTGACGTCCTGGCATGAGTGCGCGTACTCAACCGCCTTACCCGAGTACCAGGTTGGGGACCAGTCCGTTGGCCGATGGATCCCAGGACCCCATCCCGGGACCCCATGGACCGCTCCATACGGCTGGTCTCGCCCCGCGCCCCTCCCCGACGACGTACCGCTTCCGTCGAAAGCCCTGCCGGAGGACCGATCACTCTGCACGACGGATCGTTCCTCACCCCGACACCTGGTCACTGCCGCTGCCAGAACCCGTGCTCGTGAACAAAGGCAGGCGTCCCACCGGAACGACCAGGAGGTCCGCCCCCTTCCCTCCGGCCGCCCGCCGTGACATCGTCCGCACGTGACCGACTTCGCCGGCGGGGCAACGGACTCAGGACGACCCGACGACCGCACCGCGTCCGCCCTGCGGTTCGCCACGGAACTCGTCGCGTGGGTGGCCACGCCCTGGGCCCTGGCCGGGTACTCGTGGCTGCTCGCCGTCCTGTCCGTGGTGGTCCTGATCGGTCTCCCGACCCTCTTCTCCACCCCGGGGGACAAGGCGCAGGTGATCGTCGCGGTGCCGGGACGGGTCACGATCCTGCTGGTACTGCTCCAGCTGGCCGCCGCCGTGATCGCCTCCTGGTACGCCTGGCCCGCCTGGGCCGCCGTACCCGTGACCGTACTGGCCGCCGCGACCGTCGTCACCGAGCGCCGACGCTGGACGTGGCTGCTCTCCACGAACCGACGCGCCGACTGAGAGGCCCGCCCGTCGGCGCACTGGGCGGGCCGGGCGACCCGCGACACGGACCCGGCGCGCGTCGCACGGGCCGGGCGGGAGCCGCCCGCTAGCTTCGGGCCATGGCAGAGCCCCTCTTCTACGTCGACCGTTCCGAGATCCTGGCGGGCAGGATCGAGGAGGCCAGGGAACGGATGCGCGACCTGGCCGCGTTCGTGGCGGAGCGCGAGCCGCAGATCATCGCCTACCGCTTCTACCTCGACGAGCCGTCGTCCACGATGAGCGTCGTCGCCGTGCATCCCGACGCGGCGTCGATGGAGCTGCACCTGGAGATCGGCGGCCCGAAGTTCCGCGAGTTCGGCGCGCTGATCCGCATGCGCTCCATCGACGTCTACGGGCAGCCGAGCGCGGCGGTCGTCGACCGGCTCCGCGAGAAGGCCGGCTATCTCGGTGGCGCGTCCGTCACCTTCCACACCCTCCAAGCGGGCTTCAGCCGACTGGACCGCGCGTAGCGGAGGGCCGGCCACGGGACCTGAGCGAAAAGCCTTCGCGCTCCCGACGGGCGCGTGCCCTGAGCCGTGTCCCGGTGGAGGAACAGCCAGCGGGCTCGGCGCTCTGAGGCCGACACGGGGCCTGCCGGCTCCCCTCAGGCGGCGGCTCTCGCGGCCTCGCGGCAGTCGGTGCACAGGCCGTCGGGGGTCGGTGGCGGGAAGGGGCGGCCGCAGTCGTCGCACTCGATGAAGCGGGGGCCTGACGCGGGTTTCGGCGGCGGCGGCGCCGGAAGCTCCGGCGGCAGCAGGGTCCTCAGGCGGTGGGCGAGGAGGGCCGCCGGGTGAGTGATGTCGTCCGGAAGGCACGCGCAGAGCGTGCGGCGGACGGCGTCCGGATGGGCCCCCCGGTCGAGCCAGGCGGTGACCTCCGGGGCCAGTCGGTGCACGTCGCGCTCCGAGAGCAGCAGCCGGGGATCG
>NZ_MWIG01000687.1:0-4184 GCF_002156145.1 Streptomyces sp. NRRL B-24572
CCCTCGGCGAGGACGGCGACCCGCTGGACGCGCTCGTCATCCTCGACGAGCCCACGTTCCCGGGCTGCCTGATCAAGTGCCGCGCCATCGGCATGTTCCGCATGACGGACGAGGCCGGCGGCGACGACAAGCTGCTGTGTGTGCCGGCGACGGACCCGCGCATGGAGCACCTGCGGGACATCCACCACGTGGCCGAGTTCGACCGCCTGGAGATCCAGCACTTCTTCGAGGTCTACAAGGACCTGGAGCCGGGCAAGTCGGTCGAGGGCGCCGACTGGGTCGGCCGCGCCGAGGCCGAGGAAGAGATCCAGAAGTCGTACGCGCGCTTCAAGGAGCAGGGCGGCCACTGAGTCCGTTCTCGCGGTCGTGTGAAGGCGGTGCACCTCTTGGGGTGCACCGCCTTCCGTACATCCGTCGCACCTTCATACTGGAATCCAGGATTCCCCGGGGATGAGGCGGAGAGAGTGGTGGCGGAGCCGGAGGACGGTGCTCCTGAGGACCGGAAGCCGCAGTCGGACGAGGCACGGAGCGCGTTCGTCCCGCCGGCGGGGGTGGAGCAGCCCGCGCCGCCCGAGGAGGACCATCCGACCTCCGAGTTCGCCCTTCCGCCGGGCTTGACGCCGGAGCCGCCGCCGGAGCCCGGGGGTTCGGCGTTCGCCCCGCCCGCCACGTACTCGGCGAAGGACTCCCCGCCCGCCTTCACCCCGGCGTACGGGGTGTCGCTGGTACGGCTCCCGCAGGACGCGCCGTGGCAGGACCGGATGCGGACGATGCTGCGGCTGCCGGTGGGTGAGCGGCCGGTGCCGGAGGCGGCGCGCAAGGAGGACGAGCCCGGGCCCTCGGTGCCGCGCGTGCTCGACCTGACCCTGCGCATCGGCGAGCTGCTGCTCGCGGGCGGTGAGGGCGCGGAGGACGTCGAGGCGGCGATGTTCGCGATCTGCCGCTCGTACGGTCTGGACCGGGTGGAGCCGACGGTCACCTTCACCCTGCTGTCCGTCACCTACCAGCCCTCGCTCGTGGACGACCCGATCACGGCGAACCGGACGGTGCGCCGCCGGGGCACGGACTACACGCGGCTCGCGGCCGTGTACCAGCTGCTTTCGGACATCAACGCGCAGGCGCACGAGGTGACGCCCGAGGAGGCGTACCGGCGGCTCGCGGAGATCCGGCGGAACCGGCACCCGTACCCGGGCTGGGTCCTGACGGCGGCGGCGGGCGTCCTGGCCGGTGCGGCCTCGGTGCTCCTCGGCGGCGGCGCCACGGTCTTCTTCGTGGCGGCGCTCGGCGCGATCCTCGGCGACCGGCTCGCGTGGCTGTTCGCGGGGCGCGGGATGCCGGAGTTCTACCAGTTCCTGGTGGCGGCGATGCCGCCGGCGGCGATGGGGGTGCTCCTGACGCTGCTGCACGCGGACCTGCGCCCGTCGGCGGTGATCACCGGTGGCCTGTTCGCGCTGATCCCGGGGCGGGCGCTCGTCGCGGCCGTGCAGGACGGGCTGACCGGTTTCTACATCACGGCCTCGGCGCGGCTCCTGGAGGTCGCGTACTTCTTCGTCGCGATCGTGGTCGGCGTGCTGTCGGTGCTGTACATCGCGGTGCAGTTCCACGCGGAGCTGAACCCGGAGGGGGTGCTGCGGCCGGTGGAGCGGCCGGTCGTGCAGATCCTGGCGTCGATGGTGCTGTGCGCGACCTTCGCGATCCTGCTGCAGCAGTCGCGGTCGACGGTGCTGTTCGCGACGCTGAACGGCGGGGTGGCGTGGGTGGTCTACGCGTCGATCTCGGTGACCGCCGGGGGCTCTGCGGTGATGGCGACGGCGGTGGCGGCCGGTCTGGTGGGCCTCTTCGGGCAGCTGACCGCCCGCTACCACCACACCTCGTCGCTGCCGTACGTGACGGCGGCGATCGGGCCGCTGCTGCCCGGTTCGGCGACGTACTTCGGGGTGCTCGCGATCGCCCAGAACAATCTGGACCAGGGCTTCGCCTCGCTGGCGAAGGCGGCGGCGCTCGCCCTGGCGATCGCGATCGGCGTGAACCTGGGGAGCGAGCTGGCCCGCCTCTTCATGCAGGCCCCGGGCGCGGCGGCGGCCCGCCGCGCCGCGAAGCGGACGAGGGGCTTCTAGGCCCTGATCCGCCGGACGGGCCCTATCGCTTGGCGTGGCGGCCGCGGGGAGTCTGCGGGTTCGGGACGCCGGGGGTGTCCTGGTCGCCGTGCGGCGGGTTCTTCTTCGCCTGGGAACGGGCCCGGAGGAGCTCGATCGCGACCGGGATCACGGAGATCAGGACGATCCCGACGAGGATCATCTCAATGTGCTTGTGGACGAACTCGACGTTGCCGAGGGAGGCGCCGAGCAGGGTCACGCCCGCGCCCCACAGCAGGCCGCCGACGAGGTTGAAGACGAGGAACGAGCGGTAGCTCATCCTGCTGACGCCCGCGATGATCGGCGTGAACGTCCGGACGATGGGGACGAAGCGGGCCAGGATCAGCGACTTCGGGCCGTGCTTCTCGAAGAACTCGTGCGCCTTCTCGACGTTCTCCTGCTTGAACAGCTTGGAGTCGGGGCGCGAGAAGAGGGCCGGGCCGACCTTGCGGCCGAAGAGGTAGCCGGCCTGGTCGCCGAGGACGGCGGCGACCACCACCAGGGTGCACACCAGCCACAGCGGCTTGTCCAGCTTGTTCGTGGTGACGAGCAGGCCGGTGGTGAAGAGCAGCGAGTCGCCGGGCAGGAAGAACCCGATGAGGAGGCCGGACTCGGCGAAGACGATGACCAGGACCCCGATCAGACCAAAGGTCCCGATCAGATAGTCCGGATCCAGCCAGCTCGGTCCGAGGGCAAGCGTGTTCACGGGTTCCGGGCTCCTGCGGTCGGTGGGGGCTTGGGGGACGGCTGGCCCCAAGCTATCAACGCGAGCCGGAGGCGCCCGGTTCCACCCGGCCCCCACGGGATGCGGACCCGGTCCGCCGGCCCGAGGCTTGGGGGTCAGGAGGTGCATGCCGATGGGCATCGACGAGTACGGGGGCGGCCAGGGGCCGCAGCCCGACGTGCTGGTCGTGACGACGAACGACGTGCCGGGCCACGAGGTCCGGCAGGTGATCGGTGAGGTCTTCGGGCTCACCGTCCGCTCCCGCCACCTGGGCAGCCAGATCGGCGCGGGCCTGAAGTCGATGATCGGCGGCGAGCTGAAGGGTCTGACGAAGACCCTGGTGCAGACCCGCAACCAGGCGATGGAGCGGCTGGTGGAGCAGGCCAAGGCACGCGGCGCGAACGCCGTGCTGATGTTCCGCTTCGACGTGACGGAAGCGGCGGACGTCGGCACGGAGGTGTGCGCGTACGGCACGGCGGTGGTGATCGGGCCGCGCGCCTGAGGTTGCTCTGCCGGGCCCTCGGTCAGGGCCGTACGCCCGAGGCTGCTTCTGCTGGGCCTTTCGTCGGGCTTTTCGTCGGGCCTTTCATCGGGCCGCCCGGCGTCAGGCCGCCTGTCGTGCGGCGTTCGCCCGGATCGCCTCCCTCAGGTGCTCGGGGAGGCCCGGGTGGATCGACTCGTAGAACGCGTGGAAGTTCTCGTCCGCGACGTACATCTCGGCGAGCTCCACATGGGTCCTCGGGTGGCACTCGAAGAACCAGGCGGTGAGGTGGCGGCGGTGGGCCTCGGCGAGGTCCATCGCCTCCTCGGACCCCGGCTCCGCGCCCCCGGCCATCAGGGCGGCGTAGGCGGCGCCCCAGGCGTCCACCTCGTCCTTCATCCGCTGCCACTCCTCCTTGCCGTACCCGGCGGCACGCGCCCGGGCCTGCTCGTGGGAGTGGGAGCCGCCCCAGCGGCGGGCGGTCTCCTCCGCGTATCGCTCGGGGTCCTTCTCCCCGAAGACCTCGAACTTCTCCTCGGGCGTGAGGTTGATGCCCATCTTCTTCGCCTCCATGGCGTGCTCGACGGCCGCCGCCATCCTCGTGAGCTCCCCGATCCGCTCGGTCAGCAGCGCGTGCTGCCGCCGCAGGTGCTCCTGCGGGTCGGCGCCCGGGTCGTCGAGGAGGACGGCGACCTCTTCGAGGGGGAAGCCGAGCTCCCGGTAGAACAGGATCTGCTGGAGCCGGTCGAGGTCCGCGTCGTCGTAGCGGCGGTGACCCGCCGTGCTGCGGCCGCCCGGCGAGAGCAGCCCGATCGCGTCGTAGTGGTGCAGGGTGCGCACCGTG
>NZ_MWIG01000688.1:0-3188 GCF_002156145.1 Streptomyces sp. NRRL B-24572
GGGGATCCAGCGGGGCCGGCAGCGGACCCCGGGCGCGTACCGACTGGTGCGCACCACGCCGGCCCCGCTGGATCCCCCTCAGCTGGACGCAGTCCAGCGGGAAGTGGTTGACCACACCGGCGGACCTCTCCTCGTCCTCGCCGGACCCGGCACCGGCAAGACGACCACCCTCGTCGAGGCCGTCGCCGCCCGCATGGAGAACGGCGCCGACCCCGAACGCCTCCTCGTCCTCACCTTCAGCCGCAAGGCCGCCGTCGAACTCCGCGACCGCATGGCCGGCCGGCTCGGCGGCCGCCGCCCGCCGCAGGCGACGACCTTCCACTCGTACTGCTACGCCCTGATCCGCGCCCACCAGGACGCCGAACTCTTCGCCGAACCGCTCCGGCTGCTCTCCGGACCCGAGCAGGACCTCGCCGTCCGCGAACTGCTCGCCGGCCAGATCGACCTGGAGAAGGCGGGCCTCGGCCGGGTCCGCTGGCCCGACGAACTCCGCGCCTGCCTCACCACCCGGGGCTTCGCCGACGAGGTACGGGCCGTCCTCGCGCGCTCCCGCGAACTGGGCCTCGGGCCGGACGCGCTGGCCCGCTTCGCGGACCGGGTCGGCCGCCCGGACTGGAAGGCGGCGGCCGGGTTCCTCGCCGAGTACCTCGACGTCCTCGACCTCCAGGGCGTCCTCGACTACGCGGAGCTCGTCCACCGGGCCGTACCGCTCGCCCGGGACGCGCGCGTGCCCGCGTACGACGCGATCTATGTCGACGAGTACCAGGACACCGACCCGGCACAGGTCCGGCTGCTGCACGCGCTCGCGGGCGGCGGTCGCGGCACGGTCGTCGCCTTCGGCGACCCGGACCAGTCCATCTACGCCTTCCGCGGCGCCGACGTGAACGGCATCCTCGACTTCCCGTCCACCTTCGGCGGCGCGACCGTCCGGGTCCTGCGCACCTCCCGCCGCTCGGGCGCGGAGCTCCTCGGGGCGACCCGGCAGCTCGCCCAGCGGATGCCGATGCCCCGGCTCCCCGCCGACAAGGTCCGCGCCCACCGCGAGCTCGCCCCGGTCCGGGACGGGGGCCGGGCGGAGGCGTACACCTACCCCACGGCCTCGGCGGAGGCCGAGAACATCGCCGACCTGCTGCGCCGCGCGCACCTGGAGGACGGGGTCCCCTGGCAGGACATGGCCGTCCTCACCCGTGCCGCCGCCTCCCTCCCGTCCCTCCGCCGTGCCCTCACCTCGGCGGGAGTCCCGGTGGAAACGGACGCGGCGGACACTCCACTGCGCCACGAACCGGCGGTGACGCCCCTGCTGCTGGCGCTGAGAGCGGTGGCAAGCGTTGTGGGCATGCGTTCCGCAGGGGCGGAACCGGTGGGCACGACCCACGACGGCGCCGCACCGTCGGCGCACCCCTCGGACGCCGCGTCCGCGCAGGACGGCGACCCCGCCGATCCCGCCCCCGGTGCGGCGGGCACCTCGGAGGCGCCCGGCACCGAAGCGGCCTGGCTACCCGTAGAGACCGCCCTGGAACTGCTCGCCTCACCCCTCGCAGGGGTGGACCCCGCAGACCTCCGCCGCCTGGGCCGCGCCCTACGGGACGAGGAGAGGGCCGGCGGGAACAAGGTCCCGCCGCCTTCGGACGTCCTGCTCGCCCAAGCACTGGCGCAGCCGGAGCGCCTCGCCGCCCACGACCCCGCCTACGCCCGCGGCGCCCAGCGCCTGGGCCTGCTCCTCCAGGAGACCCGCACCCTCCTGAAGAACGGCGGCACCGCCGAAGAGGCCCTCTGGGTCCTCTGGAGCGGCACCCCCTGGCCCGGCCGCCTGGAGCGCGCCGCCCTGCGCGGCGGCCCCGCCGGGCGCAACGCCGACCGTGACCTCGACGCCGTCTGCGCCCTGTTCGAGACCGCCGCCCGCGCCGAGGAGCGCGTCGGCGGCCGAGGTGTCCTCAACTTCCTGGAGGAGCTCGACGCCCAGGACATCGCCGCCGACACCCTCACCCGCCGGCACACCCGCCCGGACGCCGTCCGGCTGATGACCGCCCACCGCTCCAAGGGCCTGGAGTGGAGCTTCGTCGTCGTCGCCGGCGTGCAGGAGGGCCTCTGGCCGGACCTGCGCCGCCGGGGCTCCCTCCTCGAAGCCGACCGCATCGGCCGCGACGGCCTCGCCGAACCCCTCACCCCCGGCGCCCTCCTCGCCGAGGAGCGCAGGCTCTTCTACGTGGCCGCCACGCGCGCGCGTGACCGGCTCGTCGTCACCGCCGTGAAGGCCGCCGCCGAGGACGGGGACCAGCCGTCCCGGTTCCTCACCGAGCTCGGCGCCGAGCCGAAGGACGTCCCGGGCCGCCCCCGCCGCCCGCTCGCCGTCTCCGCCCTGGTCGCCGAGCTCCGCGCCACCACCGTCGACCCGGAGGCCTCGCCCGAGCTCCGGGAGGCGGCCGCCGACCGGCTCGCCCGGCTGGCCGCGCTCACCGACGACGAGGGCCAGCCGCTGGTCCCGGCCGCGCACCCGGACCGCTGGTGGGGCCTGTTCGAGCCGACGCGCAGCCCGGCGCCGCTGCGCGAGCGCGACCGGCCGGTGGCGCTGTCGCCGAGCGCGCTCGAGAACCTGGTCTCCACCTGCTCCCTCCAGTGGTTCCTGGGCCGCGAGGTCAAGGCGGCGGCCCCCGCCACCGCGGCCCAGGGCTTCGGGAACGTCGTCCACGTCCTCGCCGACGAGGTCGCCTCCGGACGCACCCCGGCCGACCTCGACGTCCTCATGGCCCGGCTCGACTCCGTCTGGGACGCCCTCGCCTTCGACGCGCCCTGGAAGTCGGCGCAGGAGAAGCAGCACGCGCGCGTGGCCCTCGAACGCTTCCTGAGCTGGCACGTCATGGACCGCGGCGGCCGCACCCCCGCCGCCTCCGAGCACGGCTTCGACGTGACCCTGGAGGCGGGGGAGTACGAGGTCCGCATCCGGGGCTCCATGGACCGGGTCGAGACCGACGAGCACGGGCGCGCGTACGTCGTCGACTTCAAGACCGGCAAGTCCGCCCCCACCAAGGACGAGGTCGCCCACCACCCGCAGCTCGCCGTCTACCAGCTCGCCGTGCGGGAGGGCGCCCTCGACGAGGTCTTCGGCGGCGACCGCCCGGAGCCCGGCGGCGCCGAGCTCGTCCAGCTGCGGCAGGCCGCCCTCCTTCTTCGGGGCGGCCTGCCGCAGC
>NZ_MWIG01000689.1:0-1690 GCF_002156145.1 Streptomyces sp. NRRL B-24572
TCGGCGGCGTCTTCCTGCCGCCCCTCCCGCTGCCGCGGTCCGGCCCCGACGCGCTCGACGACCGCCCGGTCACCGTCTGGCCGTACGGTCCGCCCGTCGCCCCGGAGGACCCCGACGCCGCACCGTGGGAGGAGGCGGCGCGGCTCCTCGCGCTGCTGCACGGGACCCCGCCCCCGCCCGGCTGGGCCGACCGCCTCCCGGACATGCGGGCTCCGGCGAAGGCGGCCCTCGCGGTGGACCGGATGCGTCGCACGGCTCCGGACCACCCGGCGACGGCCACCGTCCTGGAGGCCTGGCGGACGGTCCCGGAAGCCCCCGCGGCGTACCGGCTCCTCTGCCACGGCGACTTCCACCTGGGCCAGCTGGTCCGCGACACCCGCTCGGGGGCCGACGCCCCCTGGCGGCTCATCGACATCGACGACCTGGGCCTCGGCGACCCCGCCTGGGATCTGGCCCGGCCCGCCGCCTGGTTCGCCGCCGGCCTCCTGCCGCCCGAGGTCTGGTCCCGCTTCCTCGGCGCGTACCAGGAGGCGGGCGGCCCCGCCGTGGGCGCCGACCCGTGGGACCGGCTCGACGTGCCCGCCCGGGCCCTGACGGTCCAGACCGCCGCCCTGGCCCTCGCCAAGTCCACGGCCGGGCGCCGGCCGCTCGACGAGGTGGAGGAAGTGATGATCGACACCTGCGCCCGCATCGCCGGACGTCGAACCGGGTAGGCACTTCCGGCGTCCACATAGGGTGAAGCCACCATTCGAACGGTAATGTCAGGGAGTTGAGCCGAGCATGCAGTGTCCCAAGTGCCATGCGGCCATGCACACGTACAACCGCAACGGTGTCCAGATCGAGCAGTGCAGCGGTTGCCGGGGCATATTCCTGGACTACGGAGAGCTGGAGGCCCTGACCCGCCTGGAGTCCCAGTGGGTCCAGCAGGCACCGCCCGTCCCGCCGGCCTACCCGGCGCAGCCCGCCGCGCCCGCCTGGGGTGCCCCGCACCACGGCGGCCACCACGGTGGTCACCACGGCGGTCACCACCACAAGGGCGGTTTCGGGCGGCTGCTCTTCTCCTCCTGACGGGGATACGGAGAAGCCCCCGGTCGCGAGCTGCGACCGGGGGCTTCCTGGTGGTGCGCGATACTGGGATTGAACCAGTGACCTCTTCCGTGTCAGGGAAGCGCTCTCCCGCTGAGCTAATCGCGCGGGTACACCCGAGGGGTGCCTGTACTGCGTGCGCGATACTGGGATTGAACCAGTGACCTCTTCCGTGTCAGGGAAGCGCTCTCCCGCTGAGCTAATCGCGCGGGCGCACCCGAGGGGTGCGTGAACTGTGGTGCGCGATACTGGGATTGAACCAGTGACCTCTTCCGTGTCAGGGAAGCGCTCTCCCGCTGAGCTAATCGCGCGGGGGATCCGGAGATCCGGGATCCGAAGATCCAGTGGACGATACTGGGATTGAACCAGTGACCTCTTCCGTGTCAGGGAAGCGCTCTCCCGCTGAGCTAATCGTCCTTGGAGGTGGAGACGGGATTTGAACCCGTGTAGACGGCTTTGCAGGCCGTTGCCTCGCCTCTCGGCCACTCCACCAGGAGTGATAACGGGGGTTCGGGAAGATCCCCCACATCGAGCGGACGACGAGATTCGAACTCGCGACCCTCACCTTGGCAAGGTGATGCTCTACCAACTGAGCCACGTCCGC
>NZ_MWIG01000069.1:0-37759 GCF_002156145.1 Streptomyces sp. NRRL B-24572
CCCGCGGCCCAGCCGCCGTTCTCGTCGATGAGGCCCTGCGCGCCCAGGGCCTCATCGACGAGAACGGCGGCTGGGCCGCGGGCAACGCCAGACTCTGGTTCCTCGGCGACTTCACCGACCGCGGCCCCGACGGCATCGGCGTCATCGACCTCGTCATGCGCCTCTCCGCCGAGGCCGCCGCCGCCGGCGGCTACTGCAAGGCCCTCATGGGCAACCACGAGCTGCTGCTCATCGGCGCCAAACGCTTCGGCGACACGCCCGTCAACTCCGGCGCGGGCACCGCCACCTTCCAGGCCGCCTGGCTGCTCAACGGCGGCCAGAAGCACGACATGGACCGCCTCCAGGACGTCCACCTCCAGTGGATGTCCCGGCTGGACGCCGTGGTCCGCGAGGACGACCACCTCCTCGTGCACTCCGACACCACCGCGTACCTCGAATACGGCCAGACCATCGAGGACGTCAACGACACGGTTCACGAGGTCCTCAACCGGAACGACGCCGACGAGGTCTGGGACCTCTTCCGGAAGTTCACCAAGCGCTTCGCGTTCCGCGACGACGGCGGACCGCAGGCCGTCCAGGAGCTGCTCTCCACCTACGGCGGCCGCCGGATCGTGCACGGCCACAGCCCCATCCCGTACCTCCTCGGCCAGGTCGGCACGGAGGACGGCGAGGACGGCGGAGGCCCGGTCGTCGACGGACCGCACGTGTACGCCGACGGTCTCGCGATCGCCATGGACGGCGGCGTGACCATGGCCGGAAAGCTACTGGTCGTCCAACTCCCCCTGAACGGCTGACGCATAACCCTGCGCATCCGGGGAAGTCGATTTCCGGAAACACCCTGTCAGGCCGTGGTGTCACCGCAATACCATCGGGTCATCCGTAGCAGGCTCTCCTCCGTTTCCGCCCAACCGACCGTTTCCCACGGCTGATCCGGGCCTACGGAGCATCGGGGGATGCACATGAACGTGGCTCCGCACCTGCTGACCGAGGACCGCGCCGAATACGAGCGGATCCTCGACGACGCACTGAGCACCGCCCACGCACGTCCGGAACTCGCCGGAGTCGGAACCCGGCTGACGGTCGCGCAGCTGCGCGCCATGACGCTGAACGCGACAGCGCTGATCACCACCGCCGCGGCGAGCGAGTACGACCACTTCGTGAAGGTCCGCGAGCAGAACCGCGTGGCCGCCCGGACCCGTACGCCCGGACCGGACCCCGGAGCGAACCCCGGCACGGGCGTCGGCGTCGTCGCCATCGTCAACGTGATGGTGCCCGTCCTCGCGGGCACGGCCGCCGCGATACTCCTTCTGGTCGGGGCGGTCCTGCACGCCCTCGCCCCCACGGTGGTGTTCGGCGAGACCCTGCTGACGGCCGGCCTCGTCTTCGCCGCCCTCGCCGCCGCCGGCCTGCTCAGCGCGGGCGCCGGCCTCCTCGTGACCGCCCTGCGCAACAGACCGGCCGCGGCGGACGGCACCGCCACGGCCGACGACGAACTCACCCTCGCCCGGGAGGCCTGGCGCCGCGCCCTCCTGGAGCGCGGCATCCTCCCCTTCCTCCGCGACGCCCTCGCCGCGACCGGACCACCGGACGCGGCGAGGCCCTGAGGAGCGGGCGACGGGACCGGGACCTACTCGGCCAGCGGCAGGTAGACCCGGTTGCCGCTCGCCGCGAACTCCTTCGACTTCTCCGCCATGCCGGCCTCGATCTCCTGCTGCGTACCGCCGTGCTCACGCCGGATGTCCTGGGAGATCTTCATCGAGCAGAACTTCGGACCGCACATCGAGCAGAAGTGCGCGGTCTTCGCGGGCTCCGCCGGCAGCGTCTCGTCGTGGAACTCGCGTGCGGTGTCCGGGTCGAGGGCCAGGTTGAACTGGTCCTCCCAGCGGAACTCGAACCGCGCGTCCGACAGCGCGTCGTCCCACTCCTGCGCGCCCGGGTGCCCCTTGGCGAGGTCCGCCGCGTGCGCCGCGATCTTGTACGTGATGACGCCCGTCTTCACGTCGTCCTTGTTCGGCAGGCCCAGGTGCTCCTTGGGCGTGACGTAGCAGAGCATCGCCGTGCCCCACCAGGCGATCATCGCCGCGCCGATGCCCGAGGTGATGTGGTCGTACGCCGGGGCGACGTCCGTGGTCAGCGGGCCGAGCGTGTAGAACGGCGCCTCCTCGCAGATCTCCTGCTGGAGGTCGATGTTCTCCTTGATCTTGTGCATCGGGACGTGCCCGGGGCCCTCGATCATCGTCTGTACGTCGTGGCGCTTGGCGATCGTGTTCAGCTCGCCGAGCGTGCGCAGCTCCGCGAACTGCGCCTCGTCATTGGCGTCCGCGATCGAGCCGGGGCGCAGGCCGTCGCCGAGCGAGTACGTGACGTCGTACGCCGCGAGGATCTCGCAGAGCTCCTCGAAGTTCGTGTAGAGGAAGTTCTCCTTGTGGTGCGCCAGACACCAGGCGGCCATGATCGAGCCGCCGCGCGAGACGATGCCGGTCTTGCGGCGCGCGGTGAGCGGCACGTACGGCAGGAGCACGCCGGCGTGGACCGTCATGTAGTCGACGCCCTGCTCGGCCTGCTCGATGACCGTGTCCTTGTAGATCTCCCAGGTCAGCTCCTCGGCCTTGCCGTCGACCTTCTCCAGGGCCTGGTAGAGCGGCACGGTGCCGATCGGCACGGGGGAGTTGCGCAGCACCCACTCGCGGGTGGTGTGGATGTTGCGGCCGGTGGAGAGGTCCATGACCGTGTCGGCGCCCCACTTGGTCGCCCAGGTCATCTTCTCCACCTCCTCCTCGATGGAGGAGGTGACGGCGGAGTTGCCGATGTTGGCGTTGACCTTCACCAGGAACCGCTTGCCGATGATCATCGGCTCGATCTCCGGGTGGTTCACGTTCGCCGGCAGCACCGCGCGGCCCGCGGCGATCTCCTCCCGTACGACCTCGGGGGAGACGTTCTCGCGGATCGCGACGTACTCCATCTCCGGGGTGATCTCCCCCCGGCGGGCGTACGCGAGCTGGGTCACGGCCTGGCCGTCGCGACCCCGGCGCGGCAGGCGGGGGCGGCCGGGGAAGACGGCGTCGAGGTTCTTCAGCCCACCGCCGCGCGGGGAGGTGTGCTTGATGCCGTCGTCCTCGGGGCGGACCGGGCGGCCCGCGTACTCCTCGGTGTCGCCGCGCGCGATGATCCAGTTCTCGCGCAGCGGCGGAAGGCCCCGCCGGACGTCGGTGTCGATGGCGGGGTCGGTGTACGGGCCGGACGTGTCGTACAGCGTGACGTCCTTGCCGTTGGTGAGGTGCACCTGGCGGACGGGCACCCGGAGGTCGGGGCGCGAGCCCTGGACGTACCCCTTGTGCCAGCCCGGCGTGCGCTCCTGCGACTCGGTCTGGTTCTGGTCGGAGGCAGGCGTGCGTGCATCCTGAATGGTCATGAGACCGATCTCCCTACGCCGGCATTACCCGGTAACAGGTTCGGCGGTCGGCGCAGCCTCCTCCCGTACGTGCGTACGGTGATCAGCGCCCTCTCAGCCCGGTGCTCCGAGCTCCCGCGTGTGCAAAGGTGCCACCACGCTAGCGTCATCCCTGGCGTGCTGAACAGTGGGCCCCCCGCCGTTCTTGCGATGATCGGTCGGTGACTTCCCCCCAGCAGCCCCCCGAACCCCATGACCACGGGCACTCCCATTCCCACAGCCACGGCCCCGCCGTCCCGGTCTCGCGGCATCTGCGCAAGGTCATCGCCGCAATCCTGATCCCCTTCGCCACCGCCGTCGTGGTCGGGCTCGCGGTCCTGTGGCCCGGCGGCACCCCGGCGCACGAGCGGACCGGCGTCGGCTTCGACCGGCAGACCCAGCAGGGCAAGGTCGTCTCCGTCGAGCACGTCGACTGCAAGGACGTGAACGCCGCCCAGGTCCCGCCGACCGGCGACACCTCCACTCCGGAGGGCCGCGAGGCGGTCAACGCCCAGCAGGGGCAGTGCGAGAAGGCGACGATCGAGGTCACCACCGGCCCGGACGCGGGACGCAGGTTCGTCGAGATCGTGCAGCCGGACGCGCCTCGTCAACTGCACGAGGGGCAGGGCGTGGTGGTGGCGTACGCCCCCGACGCCCCGCACGACCTGCAGTACTCGGTGACCGATGTGAACCGCAAGGTGCCGCTGGCGGTGCTCGCCGGCATCTTCGCCCTCGCGGTCGTGCTGGTCGGCCGGATGCGGGGCGTCATGGCGCTCATCGCGCTCGCCGTGAGCTTCCTCGTGCTGACGTACTTCATCCTTCCGGCGATCCTGGAGGGATCGAACCCGCTGGTCGTGGCGGTGGTCGGGTCGAGCGCGATCATGCTGATCGCGCTCTACATGTGTCACGGCCTCTCGGCCCGCACCTCGGTCGCCGTGCTCGGCACACTGATCTCCCTGCTCCTGATCGGTCTGCTGGGCTCGCTCTTCATCGGCTGGACCTCGCTCAGCGGCAACACCGACGACTACACCGGTCTGATCCACGGTCTGTATCCGGAGATCGACATGTCCGGTCTGCTGCTCGCCGGGATCATCATCGGTTCGCTCGGTGTGCTCGACGACGTGACGGTGACCCAGACGTCGGCCGTCTGGGAGCTGCACCAGGCCGATCCGGGCATGGGGCCGCGCGGCCTGTACCGGGCAGGGATCCGGATCGGCCGCGACCACATCGCCTCGGTCGTGAACACGCTGGTGCTCGCCTACGCGGGTGCCGCCCTGCCGCTGCTGCTGCTCTTCTCCATCGCGCAGAGCAGCATGGGGACGGTGGCCAACAGCGAGCTGGTCGCCGAGGAGATCGTCCGGACCCTGGTCGGGTCGATCGGTCTGGTGGCGTCCGTTCCGCTCACCACGGGACTCGCGGCCCTGGTCGTCTCCGCCGACCGGCCGGCGTCCGGGGGTGGGAAGCCGGCGGCGGTACGGGGAGGGCGGCGGCGGCGCGCCAAGTGAGGCGTACGTGCGAGGGCTCGGGCCGGCCCGGCTCGGGGAGGGTCCGGCGCGAACGGGCGGTTCAGGCGGGGCCGGCGTTCTCCTCGGCCAGGATCCGGCCCAGTGCGGCCTCCAGGTGGTCCTCGAAGTCACCGAGTGTCCGTTCCTGACCGAGCGGAACCAGCTTGTCCGTTCGGTCGAGGAAGGCGACCAGCGGCGGCGCGCTGGCCCGGAACAGCGCGCGGTCGCCGCCCACCTGGAGCCGGATGGAGACGTCCGAGAGCCTCTCCGGCTCCGTGGGGGCGATGTGCACATCCCCGTCCCCACTCGGCCGGTTGATCCCGTCGAGCAGCAGTTCCCTTCCGAACGCCCAGGTCACAGGCGCGTCTCCGGGGAGGTGGAAGGTCATCCGCACCGCGTAGGGATCCCGGGTCTCATAACGGAGTTCGACCGGGATCTTGAAGGAGAGCTCCTCGGAGACGAGGAAGCTCATCAGGACCTCGGCCTGAACCGACTCTCGCATCGTGTACCCCGCAGTAGATGAAGCAGTTGTGTGAACACAGCTGCTGAAAGCTGTGACCGAAACGGCCAGGAATGATCCCCCGTGGCCCTCTTGACGCAATCGTGCTGTACGCGTTAGCAGATCACAAGGAGTGATTTTTCAGATACTGATAGAGAACGCGAGTGAACCGAAGAGCCTCCCGATCTCCGTGCGTAGCCGCTCGACTGCCGGGAGCAACCGTTCTTCCTGGTGAAGGGGGAGAGAAATAGCCATCGTGCCCGCCGCGGAGCCCACGGTGATGGGGATGGCGGCACAGACCGTGCCGAGCGCATATTCCTGACGCTCCACCAGGGGTTCCATTCGCTCCAAACCACCCAAACGCTCCGAAAGGGCACGGCGGTTACGCACCGTGTACGGAGTGATGGCTTCCACCGGATGGCGGTCGAGGTGGTCTTGACGAGATTCCGGATCGAGTTGACTCAGCAGGCACTGCCCGATCGCGTGGGCGTGCGCCGTCTCGCGGAAGTCGGCCCATTCCTCGACTGCGGGGTTGGAAGGGGTGTCGGCGACGGCGACGAGTTCGACCTCGCCCTCGCGGTAGACGGCGAAGTAGATGGGTACGCCGATCTCGTCCCGCCATGTGGCGAGGGAGTCTTCGATCTTGATGCGACGATTCTGCACATCTCCGCCGCCGGCCAGTCGGACGGCGGCGTCGCCCAGGACGAACACACCCTTGTCGCGGAGCAGATAGCCCTCGTGCGTCAGGGTGCGGAGCAGGTGGTACGTGGTGGGCAGCGGAAGGCCCGTCTCACGGGCGAGCTGCTTGGCGGGGGCGCCCTCCGAATGGGAGGCCACGGCCTCCAGGAGTCTCAGCGCCCGCTGCACCGAGCCGATCAGGGTAGGCGCAGCCGTCTGCGTAGCCATGGCCAAAGGTCACCCCCAGGCGTGACGACGGATGCAGCGCACCCGCCCGCGGGGGCCGCCCCCGCGCGCCCGCCGGGCCTGGGAAACCGCTGGTCAGTACGGACGTCTACGCCCGTAGTCCCCAACACGGCGGAGAGATTCCACTCTAGTGGCAGCCCCGGGGCCCATACCCTGATTCGACCAGCGCGTTCCCCCGCCCGGGCTAATGCCCGCCATCGGCCTCATACCGATCAGTAGCTTGTGCTACCAATCCTGGCGCGACCTGGCGGAGGAGCTGAACTTCCGCACGACGTAGATCAGTCCGGCGACGAGGGCCGCGAAGAGCAGCACCTTGAAGAGCAGACTGACCACGAAGGTCAGGACGCTGGTGATCAGCCCGCCGAAGACGAACAGGGCGAGGAGGGGTATGGCGACCCACTTCACCCACCAGGGCATCCCCGCGAGAATCTCCCGTACGGCCATCGTCCCTACCTCGCTCCCGAAGAACCGCTCCGCGCGCTCTGCGCCGAACACCCTCAAGGCTAGGGGCGGGAGGAAGCCCGCGGGGGCCCCGCGGCCCCCGCTCTCCCCTGATCCGACCCTTAGGGGCCCGGGCTCGGCGACCCTCAGCCCGCCGGGTCCGGCCCAGCGCTCCGGGTCCGGTTCGGATTCGGCCCTCCGAGGTCCGGCTCAGCCCTCCGGCTCAGCCCTCCGGCGGCGAGAAGACCACCATGACCCGCAGGTCCTCGCTGATGTGGTGGAACCGGTGCTCCACCCCGGCCGGCACGTAGACCACGCTGCCGCGCGCCACCTGGGTCGTCTCCGTCCCGACCGTGATCGCCGCCCGGCCGCTGACCACGAAGTACACCTCGTCCTGGCCGTGCGGCCGCTGCGGATCGAGCTCCCCCGCGTCGAGCGCGTACAGCCCCACCGACATGTTCCGCTCGCGCAGGAACTGGAGGTACGCGCCCTTGTTCGCGGCGCGCTCCGCCTCCAGTTCGTCCAGCCGGAATGCCTTCATCGCCTGCTCGCCCCTGCCCTGGCCCGATCACGTCTGCCACGATCGGACCCATGAAGAATTTCGTCGTCAAGACGCTCGCGAACGCGGGCGCCCTCGGAGTCGCCATCTGGTTGCTCCAGGACATCACCCTGACCGGTGACAGCACCGCCAAGAAGGCCTGGACGCTCATTCTCGTCGCCCTGGTCTTCGGTCTGGTGAACTTCCTGGTGAAGCCGATCGTCAAGCTGCTGACCCTTCCCCTCTTCATCCTGACCCTCGGTCTGATCACCCTGGTGGTCAACGCCCTGATGCTGCTCCTCACGTCCTGGCTGGCCGATCAGCTCGACCTCAGCTTCCACGTGGAGGGCTTCTGGACCGCCGTCCTGGGCGGCCTGATCATCTCCGTCGTCTCGTGGGCGCTGAACGTCGTGCTCCCCGACGGCGACTGAGTGGGGACCATGGCCTATCGCGTCTGCTTCGTCTGCACGGGCAACATCTGCCGCTCGCCGATGGCCGAGCACGTCTTCCGCCGTCGGGTGGAGGAGGCCGGCCTCGGCGCTCTGGTGGAGGTCGACAGCGCCGGCACCGGAGGCTGGCACGAGGGCGACGGAGCCGACCCGCGCACGGTCGCCGTCCTCGACGAGAACGGATACACCTCCGCGCACACCGCCCGGCGGTTCCGGTCCTCGTGGTTCCCCGCCCTCGACCTGGTGATCGCCCTGGACGAGGGGCATCTGCGGGAACTCCGGGAGCTCGCCCGCACCCCCGACGAAGCGGCGAGGATACGGCTCCTGCGCTCCTACGACCCGGCCGCCGGGTCCGGACTAGACGTCCCCGACCCTTACTACGGGGGCCGCGAGGAGTTCGAGGAGTGCCTGGAGATGGTGGAGGCCGCGAGCGAGGGACTGCTCACGGCCGTACGCACGGAACTGGAGGAACGGACACTGTGACGGACCAGGAAATCGGCGACGGCACGCGGGCGGTACGGGCCGGGCTGCCCGAGCCCGTGAAGTACGAACCGACCTTGCCGGGGCCGGTCTTCGCGGCCCACTTCCACCTGCCGGGCGAGCCGACCGGCCCGTACACCTACGGCCGCGACGAGAACCCGACCTGGACCCATCTGGAACGGGCGATCGGCGAGCTCGAGGCACCGGGGGAGGAGGGCGTGGAGACGCTGGTGTTCGCGTCCGGCATGGCCGCCGTCTCCGCCGTCCTCTTCTCCCAGCTGAAGGCGGGCGACGCGGTGGTGGTGCCGTCCGACGGCTACCAGGCGCTGCCCCTGGTGCACGAGCAGCTGCGGGCGTACGGCATCGAGGTCCGCACCGCACCGACCGGCGGCGACGCCCAGCTGTCCGTACTGGACGGGGCCCGGCTGCTGTGGATCGAGAGTCCGTCCAACCCCGGTCTCGACGTCTGCGACATCCGGCGCCTGGTGGACGAGGCGCACGCGGCCGGGGCGCTCGTCGCCGTCGACAACACCCTCGCCACCCCGCTCGGCCAGCGCCCGCTCGCCCTGGGCGCGGACTTCTCCGTCGCCAGCGACACCAAGGGAATGACCGGGCACGGCGACATCCTGCTCGGCCATGTGAGCTGCCGGGATCCCCTGCGGGCTGCGGAGGTACGACGCTGGCGCAAGATCGTCGGCGCCATCCCCGGCCCCATGGAGGCCTGGCTCGCCCACCGGTCGCTCGCCACGCTCCAGCTGCGGATCGACCGGCAGTGCTCCACCGCGCTGGCCCTGGCGCGGGCGCTCGCCGAGCGCGCGGACGTGACCGGCCTTCGCTACCCCGGACTGCCCGAGGATCCCTCGCACACGGTGGCCGCCCGGCAGATGCGGCGCTTCGGACCGGTGGTCTCCTTCGAACTGGCGGACCGGAAGCGGGCCGATCGGTTCCTGGAGGAGCTGCGGCTCGTCGACGACGCCACCAGCTTCGGCGGCGTGCGCTCCACGGCGGAGCGGCGCGGGCGCTGGGGCGGGGACGCGGTCGCGGAGGGCTTCATCCGCTTCTCGGTCGGAGCCGAGGACCCGGAAGACCTGATCGCCGATGTGCTGCGCGCCCTCGACGAGGCCGGCGGCGCGGGCTGACCAGCGCCTCGGGACACGGACCGAGGACGCTCCGAGCCTCCCCCCTCATGGCTCGGAACGTCCTCGGTTCCACGCGCGGAGACCGCCTGAACAAGGCTAGTTGACTGTGCGTCAGTGTCCAATCACGGTAGCGACAACGACCTATCGACATATTTATAGTTGGACGGTCCTGAGGCGCAGTCAGCCGACCGCCTGAGTCGAACGGCCGCACGACGGCCGGGAGGGGGCGGACATGGATCTGGCTCTGCTGCGCACGTTCGTCACGGTGCACCGGGCCGGTTCCTTCACCCGCGCCGCCGCACTCCTCGGCCTCTCCCAGCCCGCCGTCACCAGCCAGATCCGGACCCTCGAACGACAGTTGGGACGGCCGCTCTTCCTCAGACAGGCGCGCGGAGTCACCCCCACCACCGTCGGCGACGAACTCGCGCACCGCGCGGCGCCCCATCTGGACGCCCTCGTGGAGATCGCCGAGACCGGCCTCGCCGAGGAGAGCGGGGTGCGCACCCTCCATCTCGCCGGGCCCCCGGAGTTCACCGCGCTGCGCGCGCTGCCCGCCCTCGCCCCGCTGGTCGGCCAGGGGCTCGCCGTGCGGGCCTCCTTCCTCGACGACACGGAGGAGATCCTCGACGGGCTCGCCGCCGGACACCACGATCTGGCCATCGCCACCGTCCGTCCCCGGGGCGGTCTGCTCGTCTCCATCCCGCTCTGCGACGAGGAACACGTGCTTGTCGCGGCCCCGCGCTGGGCCGCCAGGCTCTCCCCCGAGGTGCTCCTGGGCAAGGGCGCGGTGGTCCTGGAGCACCTGCCGGTGGTCGAGGTGCACGAGTCGCTGCCCTTCGTCTCCCGCTACTGGGCGAGCGTCTTCGAGACGAAACCGGCCGCCGCCGCCACCGTCATCGCCCCCGACCTGCGGGCCGTGCGGGACGTCGCCGCCTCCGGTGCAGGGCTCGCCGTCCTGCCGCGTTACCTGTGCGAGGAGGCCCTGGAGCGGGGACACCTCGTGGCGCTGCTCGACCCCCCGGTCCCGCCGCTCCGGACCTATTTCCTGGTCGCGCGCACGGGGACGCTCGCCCTGCCCCCCTTGGCGCGGGCCCATGAGGAGCTGCTGCGCGCGGCCGGGAACTGGTGAGTTTCAGGACACCTCGGACGGGCCATTTTCTTCCCATGACCGAACGGCCCGTGATCAAGCGCACCGCACGCGCCATCCTGCTCGACGGGGACGACCTGATCCTCATCAAGCGGACCAAGCCCGGGGTGGATCCCTACTGGGTCACGCCCGGCGGCGGCGTGGAGCCCACCGACGCCACCGTCGTCGAAGCCCTGCACCGCGAGGTGCTCGAAGAGCTCGGCGCGAAGATCACCGATGTGGTGCCCTGCTTCGTCGACACCGTCGAGCACATCGTCGACGGCGGGGTCTCCGGGGTGAAGGTCCAGCACTTCTTCGTCTGCCGGCTCGGCTCCATGGACACCTCGCTGCGGCACGGCCCCGAGGTGGAGGAACCGATCGGCGAGTACGAGATCGTCCGGGTGCCGTTCAACCGGGTCGGCATCGCCGCCGTGAACCTCGTCCCGCTCTCCCTGCGCCACTACCTCGACGGCAACATCGAGGGCGTCCGCGCGATGCACGCCCCCGACCTGGGGTAGCTAGCCGGCCGACGCGGGGGTGAGCTCCGCGAGGAAGTCGTGGCGGATGCGGTCCGAGGGGACCCCCGCTCCGCGCAGTGCGTCGACCCCGCAGCGGACCATGTCGAGCGGACCCGAGAGATAGGCGTCGCGTTCGTCCCAGGGACCGTAGCGGCAGACGGCCTCCGGAAGCCTTCCCTGCTCCCCGGTGACCGGGTGGACGGAGAGCCACGGGAAGGTCTTCTGGAGCCGCAGCATCGTGTCGATGTCATAGAGGTCGTGGCCGCTGCGCGCCCCGTAGAAGACGTCGACCGGGCGCCGGTCCCCGTGCTCGGCGACGTCCTCGACCAGCGCCTTGATCGGCGCTATCCCGGTGCCACCGCCCATGCAGAGCAGGCCGGTGTCCGTGGAGTGGTCGACCGTCATGGAGCCGGCCGGCGGACCGAGCCGCAGCACGTCCCCGGGGCGCGCCCGGTGGACCAGGGCGTTGGACACCCAGCCGGCCGGGACGGCCTTGACGTGGAGGGACAGCAGTCCGTCCGGCCGGGGCGCCGAGGCGAAGGAGTAGTGGCGCCATATCCGGGGCCACCACGGGGTCTCCAGGGTCGTGTACTGCCCGGCGAGGAAGGGGTACGGCCGGTCGGGCCTGAGCGTGACGACGGCGATGTCCGCGGTGCGCAGATCGTGCGAGACCACCTCGGCCTGCCACCAGGCGGGGGCGGTCCGCTCGTCCTCCGCGGCCGCGTCGATCATGATCTGGGAGATCGTCGTGTACGTGCGGACCCAGGCCGCCTCGGTCTCCTCGTCCCAGCTCTTCTCCGCGTACCGCACGAGCGCGCCGATGAGGGCCTCGCCGACGGCCGGATAGTGGGTGGCCCGGGTCCCGTACTTCCGGTGCCCCCGGCCGAGGTTCTCCAGGTACGCGGTGAGGACCGGGACGTCGTCCATGTGCTCGGCCGCCGTCAGGAGGGCCTTCAGGAGCCGGTCCCGCTGGGTGTCCATGGCCACGGGGAACATCTCGCGCAGCTCGGGGTGGTGGGTGAAGAGCAGGGCGTAGAAGTACGAGGTCACCCGGTCGGCGACCGGTGCGATCTCCGCCAGGGTGCGACGGACGAGAGCGGCATCGGCGGAGGGTCCCTCGGATATCCGGGGTTCCTTCCCGTCCGCCGCCGGGGACTCCCGGTCGTCCGTCGTGGTGGTCGGAGCATCCATCATGTGCCTCGCCTCGCGCTGGCCGGCTTCCGTGACCGCAGCATGACCCCTGCGACCGGCGCTTCGGACGGAAAGTGGCGTTCTCGGGCCATAGGCCCGGGTTTCTGGCTAGGCTGCGCTGTTTCGGACCAACGCGTAGGCCTCGCGCAGGTCCCCTCCGGAGTAGGTGTGGTGGGAGAGTCCGGCGAGATGGTGGTCCGCGTTCACGGCCACGGTCTCCGGCACGATCGCGAAGAGCTCCGCGTCGGACATCGAGTCCCCGTACGCGACGCAGTCGACCGGGTCCACTCCGTACTCCGCACAGAGCTCCCGCGCGATCCGCACCTTCGCCCGCGCGTCGAGAATGCCCGGCCGGTGGATCGGCTCGGTGAACGGGACCGCCGGCCAGAGCGAGCCGTGCGTCGTGTCGACGCCCCAGTCGAGGAGCCGCTCGACGAAGAAATCGGGCGAGAGGGAGATGACCGCGCAGCGGTCTCCCCGGGCCCGGATGTCCGCCCAGACCTCGCGGATGCCCGCCAGCCAGGGCGCCCCGTCGAAGGCCGCCGCGACCTGCTCCGAGGTGAGCGCGGACCACAGCTCGCGGGCCCGGACGGCGAACTCGTCCGGTGTGAGCCCCCGCAGGAACCCCTCCTCCAGGGCGGCGATCTCGTCGGCCAGGCCCAGTTGCCGGGAGATCTCCACCGCGGCGGCCGAGCCCCGGATCAGGGTGCCGTCGAGGTCGAAGAGGTGCAGTCGGCGTGTTCGGGGGTTCGAGGGTTTCACGTGAAACACCGTAAAGCGGTGGACGGGAGATCACCGTGTCGTTCAGCCTGAAAGGCATGCCGACTTCCCCCACCTCCCTCGCACAGCTCCCGATCCGGCGCCTTGCCTCGGAGGACCTCCTCGCCTGCGCCGACCTCTCCGAGAACCGGGGATGGCTTCGCGAGGAACACAAGTGGGGCCTGCTCCTCACCGCCGGCACCGGCTACGGCATCGACGACCCCGACGGTCCTGGCCTCGCCGCCTGCTCCGTGGTCACCTCGTACGGTCCCGGGCTCGCCGCGATCGGCATGGTCCTCGTCGCCGAGCGGTACGGACGCCAGGGCCTGGGGCGCCGGCTCATGCAGCACGTCCTCGCGGAGTCAGGGGACACCCCGCTCACGCTGTACGCCACGTCCAACGGACAGCCCCTGTACGAGCAGCTGGGCTTCACCGTGGCGAGCCGGGCCGAGATGGTGCGCGGGCATTTCACCTTCACCGCGCCCGCCCCGGATGTTCCGGTCCGCCCGGCGACGGCCGAGGACCTCCCGGCGATCCTGCGCCTGGACCACGAGGTCTTCGGCCTCGACCGCACCCACCTCATCGCCCGGCTCCCCGCGTTCGCGGACCACCTCCGGGTCGCGGAGGAGGGCGGTGAGATCACCGGCTTCGCGGCCGCCTGGCCCAACATGGACACCCATGTCATCGGCCCCCTGATCGCCCGGGACCCCGGCACGGCGAAGGCCCTGATCGCCTCCCTGGCGGCCGCCACCGACCGACCGCTGCGCACGGACATCGACGTGCGGCACACCTCCCTCCTGAGCTGGGCGAAGGAGAACGGCATCGACACGATCGCCACCACGTCGGTGATGATCCGCTCCCTGCCCGACCTCCCCGGCGACTGGCGCCGCCGCTTCGCCCCCCTGACGGTCGCCGCCGGATAGCTTTACTTGCAGACGCGCATTATTGCGTTGCTTCGTCTACCCTGGACCGGGAGCCGCTCCGGCGCCGAGGAGACACCGAGGAGAGAACATGACCGCGACGGACCCCGCACTCACCGCGCTCTCCCAGCGCTGGTGCGCCCTCTCCTTGCTGCACGGCAGGATCGAGTCCCACATCGAGCGCGCCCTGGAGTCCGGCCACGGTCTGAGCGTGCGGGAGTACTCACTGCTCGACGTCCTCAGCCGCCAGCACAGCGGCCCCGGCGGCCACCTCCAGATGAAGCAGGTCGCCGACGCCGTCGTGCTCAGCCAGAGCGCCACCACCCGGCTCGTCACCCGGCTCGAGGACCGCGGCCTGCTCACCCGGTACCTCTGCGCCACCGACCGGCGCGGCATCTACACCGATGTGACCGAGGCCGGCCTCAAGCTCCTCGAAGAGGCCCGCCCCACCAACGACAGCGCGCTCCGCGAGGCCCTCGACGAAGCCGCGAAGAACCCGGAGCTGGCGCCGCTGGTCCAGGTCGTGGAGGGCGTGGGCGCGCCCATGTGAGCCTGGCCCCCGGGGCGGGGACGTCCCGGCGTTACGCTGCGATGCATGAGCGATCTTGAGATACGCCCCGCCACCGCGGAGGACCTTCCGGCCGTCGTCGCGATGCTCGCCGACGATCCCCTGGGCGCACAGCGCGAGTCCCCCGACGACCTCGCCCCGTATCTCAGCGCCTTCGAGCGCCTCGCGAGCGACCCGAACCAGCACGTGGTCGTGGCCGTCCGCGAGGACAAGGTCGTCGGCACCCTCCAGCTGACGGTCATCCCGGGGCTCTCCCGCCGCGGCACCACCCGCTCGATCATCGAGGGCGTCCGCATCCACGCCGACGAGCGCGGCAGCGGTCTCGGGACGCAGCTCATCGAATGGGCCGTCGAGGAGTCCGGACGCCAGGGCTGCCGACTCGTCCAGCTGACCTCCGACGTCACCCGCACCGATGCCCACCGCTTCTACGAGCGCCTGGGCTTCGAGGCCTCCCACGTGGGCTTCAAAAAGACCCTTTGAGGACGTGTTTCACGTGAAACAGCTGAAACAGCGCGGTTTCACGTGAAACACCGCCCAACGGCTCACCGGCTCAGAGACCGCGCCAGCCGGCCTCGTCCACACCGCCCGGAACCGCGTCCCGCGGCTCGTACGGCTCCCGCGTGAAGACGAACGACCCGAGGTCGAGATGGCTCACGCTGCCGTCGGCGCGCCGCACCGCCCTGAGCGTCTCCCCCGCGTAGTAGCCGTTCAGCCCTACCCAGCCGCCCTCGGGCAGCGCGCGGAACCGGGCCCGCCGCCCGACGCCCCGCAGGGGTTCGAGCACCACGCTCCGCTCGGGACCGAGCCGAAGGCCGTAGGCGTACGTTCCCCAGTACCAAGGCCCCGCGAGGGACAGCAGTTCCTCGTCGACCTCGGCCTCGGGAAGGGGCCGCCACGGCTCCGGGAACCTCGGCTCCGCCTCCGCCACGATCCGTACGAGATCGGCGGCCACCACCGCCGTCAGCGGACCCGAGGTGGCGTTGGAGAGGGCGATCCCCGCGAGGCCGTCCTCCACGCTCACCCATACACAGGCGACGAAGCCCGGAAGGGATCCGGTGTGGCCGACCAGGGTGCGGCCGTCCTTCCGCAGCAGCTGGAGACCGAGCCCGTAGCCCCCCTCCCAGTCGCCCTCCCCGGCCGGGGAGGCCGGGGCGCGCATCTCCTCCACGGACGACGGGGCGAGCACCCGCTCGTCCCCCGCCGCGAGGAAGGCGGCGAACCGGGCGAGGTCGGCGGCCGTCGACCAGAGCTGCCCGGCCGGCGCCATCAGGCCGAGGTCCTCGGACGGCTCGGGCAGCATGACGTCGGCCCAGGGGTGGACGGCCCAGCCGCCCGCGTGCGGGGCGACGGGGTCGACGGTCGTACGGCCCATCCCCAGCGGCTCCAGGATCTCGCGCCGGAGCACTTCCTCCCAGGGCACTCCCCGGACCGCCTCGATCAGTGAACCGAGCAGTGTGTAGCCGGGGTTGGAGTAGTGGTGCCGACGCCCCGGCGACTGAAGGAAGGGCTTCTGCCCCAGGACGTCGGAGAGCTCGGGGCGCAGCGCGGCAGAGGACCTCTCCCACCACGCGCCGGGGGTCTCGGCTGCGAGACCGCCGCTGTGGGTCAGGAGTTGAGCGATCGTCACCTCACCGACGCCCGTTCCCTTGAGGTGCCGCTCCAGCGGATCGTCGAGCCCGAGCAGGCCCTCGTCCCGCAGCCGCATCACGAGCACGGCGGTGAACACCTTGGTGATCGAGCCGATCCTGAACTGGGTGTCCGCGTCGGGCGCGTGGCCGTCCACACAGCTGCGGGAACCGCTCCACACCAGCGCTCCGTCCCGGACGACCGCCCCCACGAAGGAGGGCGTCCGCCCCTCGGACTGGGCGACCGCGACACGGTGCAGCAGAGCCCGCTCGGTCCCGGGCAACAAGGCTTCGAATGATGTCGTCATAGACCCCATCAAACGCGATCCCGGCCGCGGAACTTCCCTGTGCAGGACCTCGCCGCGCAAGGCACAGGCCGCACTCGCCGATCAGCAGTTCTTCCGCCGTCTCAGATCGATGGCACAGCCGCTCGGTCTCACGGGCGTGGCATTTCCTGCGCGACCTCGGCCGACCGGTGAGCCCTGAATCGACTGGTCGACGACGGCGACCCCTGCCCTTGAATGAGGCCGAACCAGATAGTCTGCAACAAAACCATCTGCTACGGTCTCCCTCGTTGCGACAACCGGCAGGGGAGACCACACGTTTGCCGCATTCGACTCCGCGCCATCGCGCGCCTCGCCCGGCGCCGACACACCGGCTCGCCATCAACGCCGCGGCTGCCTGACCTGCCCTCCCGCCCCAACCACCGAAAGGCTGACCGACATGAGCGAGCACACCGCCACCGAGACCACCACCGGCACCACCCGGAACGACGGCCCGGCCCCCCGGGTGCTCACCGACCAGGAGCTCTCCCAGCTGTTGAGCCGGCAGCAGTTCGGCGTACTCGCGAGCGTCAGGAGCACCGGCCACCCGCACCTGTCGACCGTCCTCTACGACTGGAACGCCGAGGAACGCGTCCTGAGGTTCTCCTCCACCGCCGACCGCCTCAAGGTCCGCCAGTTGCGCCGCGACCCGCACGCCTCACTGCATGTCAGCGGCCCGGACATCTGGTCGTTCGCCGTGGCGGAGGGAGAGGCGGAGATCGCGGATCCGGCCGACGAGGCGGCCCCTGGCGAGCAGCCGCTGCCCGACCGGCGCGTGACCATCCTGCTCCGGGTCTCGCGCCTGTACGGGACCGCCCTGGACATCCCCGCCCAGGACTGAGGAACCGCGCCTCGCCCGAGCAGGAAGATGCGATCAAACCTTCGGATCAGGTCTGTGCCATGTCCACGAAGCGCGAGTAGTGGCCCTGGAAGGCCACGGTGATCGTGGCCGTCGGGCCGTTACGGTGCTTGCCCACGATGATGTCCGCCTCGCCCGCGCGCGGGGACTCCTTCTCGTAGGCGTCCTCGCGGTGCAGCAGGATGACCATGTCGGCGTCCTGCTCGATCGAGCCGGACTCACGCAGGTCGGAGACCATCGGCTTCTTGTCGGTGCGCTGTTCGGGACCACGGTTCAGCTGGGAGAGCGCGATCACCGGCAGTTCCAGCTCCTTGGCGAGGAGCTTCAGGTTTCGCGACATGTCGGAGACCTCTTGCTGACGGCTCTCCTGCCGCTTGGAACCACCCGACTGCATGAGCTGCAGATAGTCGATGATGACGAGCTTGAGGCCGTTGCGCTGCTTGAGCCGGCGGCACTTCGCGCGGATCTCCATCATCGACAGGTTCGGGGAGTCGTCGATGTACAGCGGGGCCTGGGAGACGTCCGGCATCCGGCGGGCCAGACGCGTCCAGTCCTCGTCGGTCATCGTGCCGGAGCGCATGTGGTGGAGCGCGACCCGGGCCTCGGCCGAGAGCAGACGCATCGCGATCTCGTTGCGGCCCATTTCGAGGGAGAAGATGACGCTGGGCAGGTTGTGCTTGATGGAGGCCGCGCGGGCGAAGTCCAGGGCGAGCGTCGACTTACCCATGGCGGGACGGGCCGCGATGATGATCATCTGGCCGGGGTGCAGTCCGTTGGTGAGCGAGTCGAGGTCGGTGAAGCCGGTGGGCACACCCGTCATCTCGCCGCTGCGGGAGCCGATCGCCTCGATCTCGTCGAGCGCCCCCTCCATGATGTCGCCGAGTGGCAGGTAGTCCTCGGTGGTGCGCTGCTCGGTGACCGCGTAGATCTCGGCCTGGGCCGAGTTCACGATCTCGTCGACGTCCCCGTCGGCCGCGTAGCCCATCTGCGTGATCTTGGTGCCGGCCTCCACGAGCCGGCGCAGGACCGCGCGCTCGTGGACGATCTCCGCGTAGTACGAGGCGTTGGCCGCGGTCGGTACCGACTGGACCAGGGTGTGGAGGTAGGAGGCGCCGCCGACACGGGTGATCTCGCCGCGCTTGGTGAGCTCGGCGCCGACCGTGATCGGGTCGGCCGGCTCGCCCTTGGCGTACAGGTCGAGGATCGCCGCGTAGACGGTCTCGTGCGCGGGCTTGTAGAAGTCGTTGCCCTTGATGATCTCCACGACGTCCGCGATGGCGTCCTTGGAGAGCAGCATGCCGCCGAGGACGGACTGCTCGGCGTCGAGGTCCTGCGGGGGAACGCGCTCGAAGCCGGAGAGCCCGCCGTCCCAGGGACCTTCGCCGCCCCGCTCGTGCTGGTCGTCGCGGCCGCGGCCACGGCCGCGCCCTTCGCCCCGGGTACGGGTGGGCAGCCGGTCGCTCGGTCCGCTGTCGGCCCAAGGGTCGTCCATGGGCTCGGGAACGCTCACCAAGCCACCTCCTCCCGTCCGCTCCGCGGACCTCGCCGTGCCACTCTTTCCTACGCCACGGCCTTGATCAAAGAGTGGCTTTGCGACCGCTTCTGACGCGTCGGGCGCCGGTCCACGGTAGGCCCGCCCGGGGCGACAGCCAATCTGGTTATCCACAGGCCCTGTGGGTGAAGGGCCAGATGCTGTGGAGAACTCCCCGGATCCTGTGCACGGAGCAGGGGACAGCCATGTGGACAAACTCATAGCGCACCCGGTCTCACACATCTGACCTGCACTTTTCTCATCCACGGGCTGTGGGGGAGAAAAAGTTCTCCCCAGGGACCAAGATCAGAACAAACGGCCCACACCCAGAGCCCCACACCATCCAAAAGTAAGGATCACTAAGCCATTGCATCGCTTACCTGTGGAAGATTAGATTGAGCCCATGACCCAGGCCCCCGTGACCTCCAAGGCCGTCCGTCGACAGCACGACCGCGAGATCCTCTCCCTCGCCCTGCCGGCCTTCGGTGCTCTCGTCGCCGAGCCGCTGTTCCTCATGGTCGACAGCGCCATCGTCGGCCACCTCGGCACACCCCAGCTCGCGGGCCTCGCGATCGCCGCGGCGCTGCTCTCCACCGCCGTGAGCGTCTTCGTCTTCCTCGCCTACGCCACCACGGCCGCCGTCGCCCGGCGGGTGGGCGCGGGCGACCTCCCGGCCGCCATCCGACAGGGCATGGACGGCATCTGGCTCGCGCTCCTCCTCGGCGCCGCCGTCGTCGCACTGACCCTGCCCGCGGCGCCATGGCTCGTCGATGTCTTCGGAGCCTCGGACACCGCCGCCCCGTACGCCGTCACCTACCTCAGGATCTCCGGCCTGGGGATCCCCGCCATGCTGGTGGTCCTGGCCGCCACCGGCGTCCTGCGCGGCCTCCAGGACACCCGTACACCGCTCTACGTGGCGATCGCCGGTTTCGCGGCCAACGGCGCGCTCAACCTCGGCCTGGTCTACGGGGCCGGTCTCGGCATCGCCGGCTCCGCCTGGGGCACGGTCATCGCCCAGTGCGGCATGGCCGCCGCCTACCTGGTCGTGGTCGTACGGGGCGCCCGGCGCCACGGCGCCTCCCTCCGTCCCGACCCGGTCGGCATACGCGCCTCCGCCCAGGCCGGCGCCCCGCTCCTGGTCCGTACGCTCTCGCTCCGCGCGGTCCTGATGATCGCCACGGCCGTCGCCGCCCGGCTCGGGGACGCGGAGGTCGCCGCCCACCAGATCATCCTGTCCCTGTGGAGCCTGATGGCCTTCGCGCTCGACGCGATCGCCATAGCGGGCCAGGCCATCATCGGCCGCTACCTCGGCGCGGACGACGCCGACGGCGCACGACAGGTCTGTCGCCGAATGGTCCAGTGGGGCGTGCTCTCCGGTGTGGTGCTCGGCGCGCTGCTCATCGTCACCCGCCCCCTGTTCGTCCCGCTCTTCACCGGCGACACCACCGTGCAGGACACCCTGCTCCCGGCCCTGCTCGTGGTCGCGGTCTCCCAGCCGATCTCCGGGGTCGTCTTCGTCCTCGACGGAGTCCTGATGGGCGCGGGAGACGGGCCGTACCTGGCCTGGGCGATGCTGCTCACACTGGCCGTCTTCGCCCCGGTCGCCCTCCTGGTCCCGACGCTCGGCGGCGGGCTGACGGCGCTCTGGTGGGCGATGACCCTGATGATGACGGTGCGGATGGGAACCCTCTGGTTCCGCATGCGCTCCGGCCGCTGGATCGTCACGGGCGCCGCGCGCTGACGCGGTACGCGTTTCACGTGAAACAGGCGGAAGGGAAACAGCGGAAGGGCCGCACCCCGAGGGGTGCGGCCCTTCCTCACTGCTGAGCGCAGACTGCCGAGGGCAGCGTTACGCGGCGACGACCTCGACGCCGAGCTTCGCGGCAACCTCGGGGTGCAGACGCACGGACACCTGGTGCGAGCCCAGGGTCTTGATCGGCGAACCGAGCTCGACGCGACGCTTGTCGACGTCGGGGCCACCCGCGGTCTTGATCGCCGAGGCGATGTCGGCCGGGGTCACGGAGCCGAAGAGACGGCCGGCGTCGCCGGAGCGAACGGCCAGGCGCACCTTCGTGCCCTCGAGCTGGGCCTTGATCTCGTTGGCCTGCTCGATGGTCGCGATCTCGTGGATCTTGCGGGCGCGGCGGATCTGCGCCACGTCCTTCTCGCCGCCCTTGGTCCAGCGGATCGCGAAACCGCGCGGGACCAGGTAGTTGCGAGCGTAGCCGTCCTTGACGTCGACGACGTCGCCAGCGGCACCGAGGCCGGAGACCTCGTGGGTGAGGATGATCTTCATTTTTCGGTCACCCTTCCCTTATCGCGCGGTGGACGTGTAAGGCAGCAGCGCCATCTCACGGCTGTTCTTGACGGCCGTGGCGACGTCACGCTGGTGCTGCGTGCAGTTGCCGGTCACGCGGCGGGCACGGATCTTGCCGCGGTCGGAAATGAACTTCCGCAGCATGTTCGTGTCCTTGTAGTCCACGTACGCGGTCTTGTCCTTGCAGAAAGCGCAGACCTTCTTCTTAGGCTTGCGCACAGGCGGCTTCGCCATGGTGTTTCTCCTGTGTGATCAAGAAGTGGGGGTACGAGCTGCTTCGAGGGCGTAGGCCCTAAAAGGGAGGCTCGTCCGAGTAGCCGCCGCCGGAGTTTCCACCCCAGCCGCCACCGCCGCCGCCCTGCTGGCCGCCGCCGGAGGAGCCGCCGGTCGCCCACGGGTCGTCGGCGGGAGCACCGCCACCACCCTGCTGGCCACCGCCGCCGGAGTTTCCACCCCAGCCGCCACCGCCGCCGCCCTGCTGGCCGCCGCCGTATCCACCCTGGCCGCCGCGACCGGTGGTCTTGGTGACCTTGGCCGTGGCGTTCTTGAGGCTGGGGCCGACTTCCTCGACGTCCAGCTCGTAGACCGTGCGCTTGACGCCCTCACGGTCCTCGTAGGACCGCTGCTTCAGCCGGCCCTGCACGACGACGCGCATGCCTCGCTGGAGCGACTCCGCGACGTTCTCCGCCGCCTGACGCCAGACCGAGCAGGTCAGGAAGAGGCTCTCGCCGTCCTTCCACTCGTTGGTCTGACGGTCGAAGGTGCGGGGGGTGGACGCGATACGGAACTTCGCGACCGCCGCACCGGACGGGGTGAAGCGCAGCTCGGGGTCGTCGACAAGATTGCCGACGACCGTGATGACGGTCTCGCCTGCCATGGGGGAACCTCTCGGCGGGTTTGCTTCTGGCTGCTTTGCTGCTACTCGAACCCGATGACCTCTGAGCTAGAAGCTCAGTGGGTCTCGGGGCGGAGGACCTTGGTCCGGAGGACCGACTCGTTCAGGTTCATCTGGCGGTCGAGCTCCTTGACGACCGCAGGCTCGGCCTGCAGGTCGATGACCGAGTAGATGCCCTCGGGCTTCTTCTTGATCTCGTACGAGAGACGACGACGGCCCCAGGTGTCGACCTTCTCGACCTTTCCGTTGCCCTCACGGACGACGGAGAGGAAGTTCTCGATCAGGGGGGCGACAGCGCGCTCCTCCAGATCGGGGTCGAGGATGACCATCACCTCGTAGTGACGCATGTGGAACCCACCTCCTTTGGACTCAGCGGCCACGGTCGTTCCGTGGCAGGAGGGTCGTGATGCGTGAGCAACGGTATCCGCCACCACTGACAGTCCCCCTCGGCGAACGAGGAGCGCTGTCGGGAATCCCGGAGGGACCTGGGCAGACACCGGCGCAGCTGTACAGAGTACCCGCACATCGCCCTGCGGTTGAAATTCCCCGGGAAGGGGACGCAATCTGTACACAACGGATGTCGGCGGCGCTACGATGCGCCGCCTTCCGGCAGGCACGCCAGGAGGTGCCCCATGGCACAGGCAATGCGACCCGACCCCGGCCACTCTCTCTTCGCGACCGACGGCAAACCCCATCCGCTCCAGGACACCCTGATGGTGGTGACACTGGTGCTGGGGATCGTCTCGTTCACGACCGCGCAGTTCTACAACCTGCACCTGCTGAGTTCGTGGTCAGGCCTGATCGGCATCCTGACGGGCGCCTACGGCCAGTTCATCTCCGTGACGACCCGCGAGCGCTTCCTGATGATCATCGGACTCGGAGCCTCGGCGGTCGGCTTCTACCTCGGAATGGCGCACGGAGGCCTCTTCGGCGGCGTCGTCAGCTGAGGCAGGCCGCACGTCGGCGCACACACACTTATTCGGGGCGCTCCCCGGTCACAGTAGGCTTCGGCGCGAGAGCCGGAGCCCCTGACCGATGGGGACACACCTGCCGAGGAGCGCCCCGCATGAGCCTGACCCTGAGGACCATCAGCCGTGAGCAGCATCTGGCATTCATCCAGAGCCAGCCCGCGGCGAGCCACTGCCAGGTCCCGGCGTGGGCTGACGTGAAGACCGAGTGGCGCTCGGAGAACCTCGGCTGGTTCGACAAGTCCGGTGAGCTCGTCGGCGCCGGCCTGGTGCTCTACCGCCAGCTCCCGAAGATCAAGCGCTACCTCGCGTATCTGCCCGAGGGCCCGGTCATCAACTGGTACGCGCCCAACCTCGACGACTGGCTGCAGCCGATGCTGGCGCACCTCAAGCACCAGGGCGCCTTCTCGGTGAAGATGGGCCCGCCGGTCGTCATCCGCCGCTGGGACTCGACCGCCATCAAGGCCGGCATCCAGGACCCGGACGTCAAGCGCCTCAAGGACGTCGAGGCCACCCACATCGAGCCGCGCGCCTTCGAGGTCGCGGACCGGCTGCGGAAGATGGGCTGGCAGCAGGGCGAGGACGGCGGCGCCGGCTTCGGCGACGTGCAGCCCCGCTACGTCTTCCAGGTCCCGCTGGCGAACCGCTCGCTCGACGACGTCCTCAAGGGCTTCAACCAGCTGTGGCGCCGCAACATCAAGAAGGCCGAGAAGGCCGGTGTCGAGGTCGTCCAGGGCGGCTACGAGGACCTGGCCGAGTGGCAGCGGCTGTACGAGATCACGGCCGTCCGCGACCACTTCCGGCCGCGCCCGCTCTCGTACTTCCAGCGCATGTGGACCGTCCTCAACAACGAGGACCCCAACCGCATGCGGCTCTACTTCGCGCGCCACAACGGGGTGAACCTCTCCGCCGCGACCATGCTCGTCGTCGGCGGGCACGTCTGGTACTCCTACGGCGCCTCCGACAACATCGGCCGCGAGGTCCGGCCCTCGAACGCGATGCAGTGGCGGATGCTGCGCGACGCGTACGCCATGGGCGCGACCGTCTACGACCTCCGGGGCATCTCGGACTCGCTCGACGAGACCGACCACCTCTTCGGGCTCATCCAGTTCAAGGTGGGCACGGGCGGCGAGGCCGTCGAGTACGTCGGCGAGTGGGACTTCCCGCTGAACAAGCTGCTGCACAAGGCGCTCGACATCTACATGTCGCGCCGCTGACCGTTCCGTAGGCTTCGTAGTCTCGTACACACCTCCGACACACCGCTCCCATCAGAAAGGCTCCGGGCCGGCCATGGCGCTCTCCCTCTACGTCGACACCGCTCGCTGGCGGGCGCACCAGAAGACCGTCATCGACCAGTTCCCCGGTCTCATTCCGGTCTGCAAGGGCAACGGGTACGGCTTCGGGCACGAGCGCCTCGCGGACGAGGCGGCCCGGTTCGGCGCCGACATGCTCGCCGTGGGCACCACGTACGAAGCCGCGAAGATCAAGGACTGGTTCGGTGGGGACCTGCTGGTCCTCACCCCCTTCCGGCGGGGTGAGGAACCGGTTCCGCTGCCCGACCGGGTGGTCCGTTCCGTCTCGTCCGTGGACGGCGTCCGCGCCCTGGTGGGCGCCCGGGTCGTGATCGAGTGCATGAGCTCGATGAAGCGGCACGGCGTGCACGAGGAGGAGCTCCAGCAGCTCCACTCCGCCATCGAGGACGTCCGCCTGGAGGGCTTCGCCCTCCACCTGCCCCTGGACCGCCCGGACGGCACCGACGCGGTCGAGGAGGTCATCGCCTGGATGGACCGGCTGCGGAACGCCCGGCTGCCGCTGCACACCATGTTCGTGAGCCACCTGCGGGCCGAGGAGCAGGCCCGGCTCCAGCAGCAGTTCCCGCAGACCCGCTTCCGCGCCCGGATCGGCACCCGACTGTGGCTCGGCGACCACGAGGCCACGGAGTACCGGGGCGCCGTCCTCGACGTGACCCGGGTCGCCAAGGGCGACCGGTTCGGCTACCGCCAGCAGAAGGCCGCGTCGGACGGCTGGCTGGTCGTCGTCGCCGGCGGCACCTCCCACGGCGTGGGCCTGGAGGCCCCGAAGGCGATGCACGGCGTCATGCCGCGCGCCAAGGGCGTCGCCCGGGCGGGCCTCGCCACCGTCAACCGGAACCTCTCGCCCTTCGTCTGGGCCGGGAAGCAGCGCTGGTTCGCCGAGCCGCCGCACATGCAGGTGTCGATCCTGTTCGTGCCGGCCGACGCCGAGGAGCCCCGGGTGGGCGACGAGCTCGTGGCGCATCTGCGCCACACCACGACGCAGTTCGACCGGCTCGTCGAGCGCTGAGACGACACGAGGTCGAAAAGCACGCGCCCCCGGGAGTCCTGCTCCCGGGGGCGCGTGCTTTCGGTCAAGTGCTCTTTCCTGTCACCCGGGGGCGTTCCAGGGGTCGTCGGTGGTGCCCCAGCGCACCCGCTGCCCCTCCGTCACGGCCGGGGCGGCGTGCCGGGCCGGATGGGCCGCCCTGCCCGCCACGACGACGTCCTCGGCACCGTCCAGGACGCCGCCCGAGGGGTCGTCCGCGCCGTCCTGCCGGACCGGGTCCTTCTCGGGCGTCAGGATGTCCCGTACGACCATCGCGCACAGGTACAGCGTGCCGAGCAGGTGCAGGACGATCGCGAACTGGTAGCCGTCCACCGGAAGGCCCTGCTTGTTGCCGCTGGTGGTGAAGGCCAGGTACATCCAGACGCCGACGAAGTACATGACCTCGCAGGCCTGCCAGACCAGGAAGTCGCGCCAGCGGGGACGGGCGAGCGCGGCCAGCGGGACCAGCCACAGCACGTACTGCGGCGAGTAGACCTTGTTGGTCAGCACGAACGCGGCGACGACCAGGAAGGCCAGCTGGACGAAGCGCGGCCTGCGGGGCGCCGTGAACGCCAGGAACGCGAGACCGGCCACCGCCGCCGCCATCAGCAGCAGCGCGTACAGATTGGCCCGGCCCGGTGTGATCACGTCGCCCGTCCGCTGGCTGACGAGCAGCCAGATCGAGCCGAAGTCGACGTTCCGGTCCCGGCTGAACAGGTAGAACTGCTTCCACCCCTCCGGCGCGAGCAGCATCACGGGCAGGTTCACGACCAGCCACGCGCCGCACGCGCCGAGCACCGCTGCCCCGTACGCCCGCCACTTCCCGGCACGCCAGCAGAGCAGCAGCAGCGGGCAGAGGAGCAGTATCGGGTAGAACTTGGCGGCGGTGGCCAGGCCGAGCAGGATCCCGAAGGCCAGCGGCCGGCTCCGCGACCACATCAGGACGGCGGCGGCGGTCAGCGCGACGGCCAGTATGTCCCAGTTGATCGTGGCGGTGAGCGCGACCGAGGGCGCGAGCGCGACCAGGAGACCGTCCCAGGGGCGCAGGCGGTGCGTCCGGGCCACACAGACCGCGAGGACGGCCGCGCACACCATCAACAGGCCCGCGTTGACCAGCCAGTACCACTGCTCCCGCTGCGTCATGTCGCCGCCGCCCGGCGTCAGCCAGGCCGCGACCTCCATGAAGAGGCCCGTCAGGACCGGGTACTCCAGGAACGGTATGTCGCCGCCCAGTCGGTCGAAGTACGGGACCAGGCCGTCCGCGAAGCCCCGCCCGGCGAAGAGGTGCGGGATGTCCGAGTAGCAGGCGTGGGTGTACTGGGAGGTCGTGCCCCGGAACCAGGCCCAGTTGTAGCAGGGCAGTTTCTGCACCATGCCGAGGGCGTACATGCCGAGGGCCACGAGCGCGATCACCCGCACCGGCGTCAGCTGCCCGGTGTCGGCCGCCGCCCGGCGGCCGTAGGGGCCGCCGATCAGCTCGCTGCCCGCGGCCGCCACCTTGTCCCGGTGGGTGGGGATGACCGTCTGCGAGCGGTCCTGCGGTGCGCTCGACTTCTGGAGGCTCGGCATGGGGGACATCCTGCCGTACGTCCCCGGGAAAACGGCGAGGGCCGCCGCGGCCGCTCCGTACGGAAGGTACGGGGCGGACGCGACGGCCCTCAGCACGTGCCCGGCGATGTGCCCGGCGGCGGGATCAGGGGACCCAGTTCCCGCCCCCGGGTTTGCCGTTCCCGCCTCCCGAGCTGGTGTCCGTCGGCGAGGCGGTCGGCGACGTCGTGTCGGTGGGGGGTGGCGTGGTGGTGGGTGCCGTGGTGGTGCCACCCGGCTTGCCGTTGTTGCAGTTCCAGTCCAGGACGTCACAGGTCGTCTTGCCCGGCTTCGGCGACTTGGTCGGCGTCGCCGGGGGCGTCGTCGTCGGAGTGGCCGGGGGAGTCGTCGTCGGCGTCGCCGACTCGGTGGGCGTCTCGGTGGCCGTCGGGCTCGGCGTGGGGCTCGCGGCGCCACCACCGAAGACGGGCTTGGCGCCCTCCAGCTTCTCCGGCTCCGGGAAGTCCACGACCGGATCGTCCTTCACGGCATCCGACATGTACTCCTGCCAGATCCGCGAGGGGAACGACGAACCGTGGACCTTCTCCATGCCGCCGGTGCCGTACATCTCCTCGAACTTGCGGTTCGGCTTCGTCTCGTCGTCGTCGAAGCGGTACATGTCGATCGCGGTCGACAGCTGCGCCGTGTAGCCCACGAACCAGGCCGACATGTTGTCGTCGGTCGTACCGGTCTTGCCGGCCACCGCGCGGCCCGGGATCCGTGCCTTGGTACCGGTACCCCGGGGGTCGTCCACGACGGACCGCAGCACGTCGGTGACGTTGCTGGCGATGGCCGGGCTGAAGGCCTGGTTGGTCTTCGCCTTGTGCTGGTTGATGACGACGCCGTCCTTCTTCACCTTCTCGACGGAGTAGGGGTCGTTCTGCTCCCCCTGGTTGGCGAAGGTGGCGTACGCGCCGGCCATGCGGATCGCGCTCGGGCTGGAGACACCGAGGGAGAAGGAGGGAACGTCGGCCTTGACCAGGGATTCCTCGCGGAGTCCGGCCTTGATGGCCGCGTCGCGGACCTTGTCGATGCCGACGTCCATGCCGAGCTGCACATACGGCGAGTTGGCCGACTTGATCATGGCGTAGCGCAGAGAGACGGGGCCATAGCTGGCGTTGTCGTCATTGCTCTGCTTCCACTCGTTGCCCTTGTCGTCGAGCCAGATGTCCCCGTTGTACTTGCGGATCGTCAGGTCGTTCTTGCCGTTGTAGAGGCTCTTGTCCGGGTCCACGATCGTGCGCTCGGAGGCGTCCTGCTCCGGGGGGCCGTTCTTGTCCCGGACGCCGTCCTTCATCGCGGCGGCGAGCACGAAGGGCTTGAACGTCGATCCGACCTGGGCACCGGTGGCGTCGGCGTTGCTCTGGTAGTGCTTGGTGGCGTCGGTGCCGCCGTAGATGGCGACGATCTTCCCGGTCGCGGTGTCGACGGAAGCGCCACCGAACTGGACGTGCGTGTCGTCCTTCGGGCGCTTCTTCGGGTCGATGTTCTCCTTGATGATGTTCTTGATCGTGGCTTCCATCTTGTCCACCTTCGGCTTCTCGAAGGTGGTGTAGATCTCGTAGCCGCCGAGTGCCAGTTCCTTCTGCGTGATGCCGAACTGGTTCTGCATGTTCCCGTTGGCGGTGGAGACCAGGTAGCCGATCTGACCGCCCAGGTTGGCGCTCTTCTTGGGCCCCTGCGTCTTGGGGAAGGTCGTGTACTTCGCCCGTTCCGCGGCCGGGAGACGCTTGTCCTTCTCCATCTCGTCGAGGATCCACTTCCACCGCTCGGTCGCCCGCTTGGTGTTCGCCTCGCGCGTGGCCGCGGGGTCGATCTCGGGGTAGCCGGCCGGGTCGAAGTACGTCGCGCCCTTCAGCACCGCGGCGAGGAGCGCCGACTCACTGGGGTTCAGATACCTGGCGTCCTTGTTGAAGTAGGCACGGGCCGCCGCCTGGATGCCGTACGCACCACGTCCGTAGTACGAGGTGTTCAGGTAGCCGGCCATGACCTCGCGCTTGTCGACGTCGTTGCCGACCTTCATGGCGATGAAGAGTTCCTTCACCTTCCGTGTGACGGTCTGCGACTGGTCGTCGAGGCGGTTGTTCTTCACGTACTGCTGGGTGATGGTCGAACCACCCTGGGTCTCGCCGCCCTTGGCCATGTTCCACACGGCGCGGGCGATGCCCATGGGGTCGACACCGGAGTCCGTCCAGAAGGTCTTGTTCTCCGCCGAGACCACCGCGTCCTGCATGGCCTGCGGGATCTGCTCGATGGGGACGATCTGGCGGTTGGTGCCACTGCCCGTCGCGACCATGCGCGACCCGTCGGCCCAGTAGTAGATGTTGTTCTGCGAGGTCGCCGTCTTGGCCGAGTCGGGGATCTCGACCTTCGAGTACGCGATCGTGGCAGCGCCCATCAGGCTCGCCACGAAGAACAGGAACGTGCCCGTCACGAGCTTCCACGACGGCAGCCAGCGACGCCAGCCCCACTTGTCGTGGCGCGGGTAGTCGATGATCCGCTTCTTGCCCGGCGGGCGACCGCCGCCGGAGCCCCGCCCCGGACCACTGCCGCGACCGCCGCCACCGCCACCGCGCCGGCCCCCACCGGGACCGCCGGGAGCGCCTGGACCGGAATCGGCACCCCGCCGGCGGCTGCCGCGCTGGGCGGCCCGTCGGGCCTCCGCGCGACCGCCGTAGGGACGCTGCTCCTCTCCATAGGAGGAGGGAGGTCCGTACGAGGCCGAAGGGGCCCCCGTACCGACGTCATGGGCCGGGGCCGACCTGCGGCCCATCGGCTGCTGGGCAGCGCGCCGTGCCGCCGCGCGACCGCCCGTCGGCGGCTGCTGCGGCGGCATTTTGCGACGATGCTCGCTCATCGAACGACTACTCCTCGGGCAGGCGCGTACGCCTGGAAGCGGCAGTTGAGTTCCGGTCCCCCCGAAATGGGCACGGTTGGAACCCATCGGAGGCTCCTCCGTACCGCAGCCGGTCACCCGCAGCACTGACGCCCCACGGCATCGCTCGGTTCCCGGTGGTCTGCATGCCGCACAGACTACGCACGGCCAAAACCCGCCTAGAGCCGGACTTCACCCCAAATCGGGCAAGTCGATCGCTGTGAATTGACGATGTGACGCCGGTCACGGCGGTCCCGCTTGTCGGGACAGAGTGGCCGTTCTATCGTGCTGATGTATCGAGTCGATACATCAGCACGGCATAAGGGCCCCGAAAGCGGAGGAGGAGGCGACGGATGAGCAGACGCTCCGGCATCCTCGAGTTCGCCGTCCTCGGCCTGCTGCGCGAGGCCCCCATGCACGGGTACGAGCTGCGGAAGCGCCTCAACACCTCGCTGGGCGTCTTCCGGGCCTTCAGCTACGGGACTCTGTATCCCTGCCTCAAGACGCTGGTCGCCAACGGCTGGTTGATCGAGGAGCCGGGCAGCGCCCCCGAGGAGGCCCTCGCCGCTTCACTCGCAGGACGCCGGGCCAAGATCGTCTACCGGTTGACCCCGGCAGGTAAGGAGCACTTCGAGGAGCTCCTCTCCCACACCGGCCCGGACGCCTGGGAGGACGAGCACTTCGCGGCGCGCTTCGCCTTCTTCGGGCAGACCGAGCGCGAGGTGCGGATGCGCGTGCTCGAGGGCCGCCGCAGCCGGCTCGAGGAGCGCCTGGAGAAGATGCGCGCCTCCCTGGCCCGGACCCGCGAGCGCCTGGACGACTACACGCTTGAGCTGCAGCGCCACGGTATGGAGTCCGTGGAGCGCGAGGTGCGCTGGCTGAACGAGCTCATCGAGAGCGAGCGGGCGGGGCGGGATCAGCGATCCGGCCCCGACGCCCCCGCTCGGCACGACAACGATTCTGGAGAGACGGGCGGCCTGCCCCGGCACGGGGGCAGTACCCGGCCGGATCCGTCCGACGACACCGCCAAGTGAAACCCTGCTAGCAGCAGGGCTTCCACGATCACACAGGGAGCAACCGGAATGGGTTCGGTTCGCGTAGCCATCGTCGGCGTGGGCAACTGCGCCGCCTCGCTGGTGCAGGGCGTCGAGTACTACAAGGACGCCGACCCGGCGACCAAGGTGCCCGGCCTGATGCACGTCCAGTTCGGCGACTACCACGTCGGTGACGTCGAGTTCGTCGCCGCCTTCGACGTCGATGCGAAGAAGGTCGGCCTCGACCTCTCCGACGCCATCGGCGCCAGCGAGAACAACACCATCAAGATCTGCGACGTCCCGAACAAGGGCGTCACGGTCCAGCGCGGTCACACGCTCGACGGTCTCGGCAAGTACTACCGCCAGACCATCGAGGAGTCCGCCGAGGAGCCCGTCGACGTCGTCCAGATCCTCAAGGACCGCCAGGTCGACGTCCTCGTCTGCTACCTGCCCGTCGGTTCCGAGGACGCGGCGAAGTTCTACGCCCAGTGCGCCATCGACGCCAAGGTCGCCTTCGTCAACGCCCTTCCGGTCTTCATCGCCGGCACCAAGGAGTGGGCGGACAAGTTCACCGAGGCCGGTGTCCCGATCGTCGGCGACGACATCAAGTCGCAGGTCGGCGCGACCATCACGCACCGCGTGATGGCGAAGCTGTTCGAGGACCGCGGTGTCCGTCTTGAGCGCACGATGCAGCTCAACGTCGGCGGCAACATGGACTTCAAGAACATGCTGGAGCGCGAGCGCCTGGAGTCCAAGAAGATCTCCAAGACGCAGGCCGTCACCTCGCAGATCCCGGACCGCGAGCTGGGCGAGAAGAACGTCCACATCGGCCCGTCGGACTACGTGGCCTGGCTGGACGACCGCAAGTGGGCGTACGTGCGCCTGGAGGGTCGCGCCTTCGGCGACGTCCCGCTGAACCTGGAGTACAAGCTCGAGGTGTGGGACTCCCCGAACTCCGCGGGTGTCATCATCGACGCCCTGCGCGCCGCGAAGATCGCCAAGGACCGCGGCATCGGCGGCCCGATCCTCTCCGCGTCCTCGTACTTCATGAAGTCCCCGCCGGTGCAGTACTTCGACGACGAGGCCCTGGCCAACGTCGAGAAGTTCATCAAGGGTGAGGTCGAGCGCTAAAGCGCCGCACCACGCTTGTCGATCGAGGGTCCCCGAGGCGCTGCCCGGGGGCCCTCTTCGTATGTGAGTCTTGCGCCATGTCCGTCGTACGTGATCTGCGCGTACTCCTGCGCCTGGCGAACTTCCGTCGCCTGCTCGCCGTCCGGCTGCTCTCGCAGTGCGCCGACGGCGTCTACCAGGTGGCCCTGGCCACGTACGTCGTCTTCTCCCCCGAGAAACAGACCTCCCCCGGCGCGATCGCCTCCGCCATGGCGGTGCTCCTGCTCCCGTATTCGCTCGTCGGCCCCTTCGCCGGAGTGCTCCTCGACCGCTGGCAGCGCCGTCAGGTCTTCCTGTACGGGAACCTCCTGCGCGCCCTGCTCGCCTGCGGGACCACCGTCCTCGTCCTCGCCTCCGTACCGGACTGGCTCTTCTACGCCTCCGCCCTCTCCGTCACCGCCGTCAACCGCTTCGTCCTCGCAGGGCTCTCGGCCTGCCTTCCGCGTGTCGTCGACGAGGAGCGGCTCGTCATGGCGAACTCGGTCTCGCCCACCGCGGGCACCCTCGCCGCGACCCTCGGCGGCGGGCTCGCCTTCGGGGTCCGGCTCCTCGCCGACGACTCCGACGCGGTCGTCGTGGCCTTCGGCGCCGTCCTCTATCTCTGCGCCGCCCTCGCCTCCCTGCGGATGTCCCGGGAGCTCCTCGGTCCCGACCCCGACCTCGTGCCGCAGCGCCTCGTCTCGGCGCTGAAGTCGACGGCCCAGGGTCTGGCCGCGGGGCTGCACCACCTCGCCGAGCGCCGGCCCGCCGCCCGCGCGCTCGCCACGGTGGCCGTCATGCGCTTCTGCTACGGCGCCCTGCTCGTCACCGTGCTCATGCTCAGCCGTTATGCCTGGAGCTCCACGGATGCCGAGGGGATCGGCCTCCTCGGACTCGCCGTCGCCGCGTCGGGCGCGGGTTTCTTCGCTGCCGCCGTCCTCTCCCCCTGGGCGGTCGGACGCTTCGGACCCTTCGGCTGGATGACCGTGTGCACGGCTGCGGCCGCCGTCCTCGTACCGGCGCTCGGGCTGCCCTTCACCCCGACCCCCTTCCTCGTCGCCGCCTTCGTCCTCGGGCTCATCACCCAGGGGGCCAAGATCGCGACGGACACGGTGGTCCAGACGTCCGTGGACGACTCCTATCGGGGCCGGGTCTTCTCGCTCTACGACGTCCTGTTCAACGTCGCCTTCGTGGGCGCGGCGGGCGTCGCGGCGCTGATGCTGCCGCCCGACGGCCGGTCACCCCTGCTCGTCGTGCTGGTGGCCGCGATCTACGGGGCGCTCGCCCTGGTCCTGTGCCGGGAACGACAGGAGGGGTGATGTTTCACGTGAAACACCACCCCTCCGGAGCGTCGATCGGGTCGTGTTCCACGTTTCACGTGAAACATCGGCCCGTCCGGGCATCGGCCCGGCTCAGTCGCGCGCGGCCCACCACTCCTTGAGCGCGGCGACGGCCTGGTCGTGCCCCATCGGCCCGTTCTCCAGCCGGAGCTCGAGCAGGAACTTGTACGCCTGGCCGATGGCCGGCCCCGGCCCGATGCCCAGGACCTCCTGGATCTGGTTGCCGTCGAGGTCGGGGCGGATCGCGTCCAGCTCCTCCTGCTCCTGGAGCTGGGCGATGCGGTCCTCCAGGCCGTCATAGGTCCGGGAGAGCGCTGCCGCCTTGCGCTTGTTCCGCGTGGTGCAGTCCGAGCGGGTCAGCTTGTGCAGCCGCGAGAGCAGCGGCCCGGCGTCACGGACGTAGCGCCGCACGGCCGAGTCGGTCCACTCGCCGTCTCCGTAGCCGTGGAAACGGAGGTGCAGCTCCACGAGGCGCGAGACGTCCTTGATCATCTCGTTGGAGTACTTGAGCGCGGTCATGCGCTTCTTGGTCATCTTCGCGCCGACCACCTCGTGGTGGTGGAACGAGACCCGGCCGTCCTTCTCGAAGCGGCGGGTACGCGGCTTGCCGATGTCATGGAGCAGGGCAGCGAGACGCAGGACCAGGTCGGGGCCGTCCTCCTCCAGGTCGATCGCCTGGTCGAGCACGGTCAGTGAGTGCTCGTAGACGTCCTTGTGCCGGTGGTGCTCATCGCTCTCCAGGCGCAGCGCCGGCAGCTCGGGGAGCACGTGCTCGGCGAGACCCGTGTCCACGAGGAGCCCGAGGCCCTTCCGGGGGTGCGCCGAGAGCAGCAGCTTGTTGAGCTCCTCGCGGACGCGCTCGGCGGAGACGATCTCGATCCGGCCCGACATCTCCTTCATGGCCGCCACGACCTCGAGGGCGACCTCGAAGTCCAGCTGGGCGGCGAACCGCGCGGCCCGCATCATGCGCAGGGGGTCGTCGGAGAAGGACTCCTCCGGCGTGCCCGGCGTGCGCAGAACCCGGGCGGCGAGGTCCTCGAGACCGCCGTACGGGTCGATGAACTCCTTCTCGGGGAGGGCCACGGCCATCGCGTTGACGGTGAAGTCACGCCGGACGAGGTCCTCGTCGATGGAGTCGCCGTAGGAGACCTCGGGCTTCCGGGAGGTCCGGTCGTACGCCTCCGAGCGGTACGTGGTCACCTCGATCTGAAAGCTCTGATCGGCGTCTCCGACGCGGGCCTCCTTCTGGCACCCGACGGTCCCGAAGGCGATGCCGACCTCCCACACCGCGTCGGCCCACGGACGGACGATCTTCAGTACGTCCTCGGGGCGGGCGTCGGTGGTGAAGTCCAGGTCGTTGCCGAGCCGGCCGAGCAACGCGTCCCGCACCGAGCCGCCGACCAGCGCGAGGCTGAACCCGGCCTCCTGGAAACGGCGGGCGAGGTCGTCGGCGACAGGGGACACACGCAGCAGTTCACTGACCGCGCGGCGTTGCACCTGGCTCAGTGCAGTCGGGGTGTCTTCGTTGGCGTTCGGCACAACAGAAAAGGGTACGTGCCCCGGCTCACCGCGACGTCCTCGTTTTCCCCGGGCGGGGCCCCCGGCGGCCCGGTCGAAGATCGGCTGGAGCACTCCCCGGCACTTGCCCCCAGCGTGCCTCGTTACCATGCCTGGACACAGCAACCGGGAACCACCGACACCACTGGCACCAGAGACAACGACGAGGACGGGCGAACGCGTGGCCGAGGCGGCAGACATCCAGGGAACCGGTCCCTCACCTGCCCGCCGATGGCTGCGGCGCACGATCACCGTCGCCTTCGGGGCGCCACTCCTCGCCGGCCTGCTCCAGGCCCCGGTCGTCGCCTCCCCGGCGGCCGCCGAGGACGCCACCGGCTCCAGGACCGTCGATGTGTCGCTCGACACGCTGACCCCGAGCGCGCCGGTCGAGGGGGACACCGTCACCGTCACCGGCACGGTGACCAACCGGGGCAAGAAGACCGTCACCGACGCGACCGTGAACCTGCGCGTCGGACCGAGGATGACGAGCCGCAGCGAGATCGAGCAGGTCACGGGGCGCACCGGTTTCCGGAACGACAGCGACCCCGCGCCCCTCGAAGACGCCCCCACCGTCAAGATCCCCCGGCTCGGCGCCGGTCTCAGCGCGGACTTCTCCCTGTCCGTGCCCGTCTCCGAGCTCGGGCTCGACGAGGAGGGCGTCTACCAGCTGGGCGTCTCCCTCACCGGACAGACCTCGGACCGGCAGTACGACCGGGTGCTCGGCATCGAGCGGACCTTCCTGCCGTACGAGCCCGAGGCCGCCGAGAAGAAGACCCAGCTCACCTACCTCTGGCCGCTGATCGCCTCGGCGCACGTCTCGGCGGAGACGGCCACGGACGACCAGCAGACCCCGGTCTTCGAGAACGACGACCTGGCGGCCGAGCTGCGTCCGGGCGGGCGCCTGGACCAGCTGGTCGCACTGGGCAAGGACCTTCCGGTCACCTGGGTGGTCGACCCGGACCTGCTGGCCTCCGTCGACGCGATGGCGAACGGCTACCGCGTCAAGGACGGTGACCGGGACGTCCCCGGCAGAAACCAGGCCGTCGCCGAGCGGTGGCTGGACGCGCTGGAGAAGGCGGTCCAGGGGCACAAGGTCGTCGCCCTTCCCTTCGCCGACCCCGACCTGGCCTCCCTGGCCCATCGGGGCAAGGACGTGCCCGGCTCCCTCGGACACCTCCAGTCGGCGACCGCCCTGGCGGGCATGACGGTCGAGACCGTCCTCCACGTCCCGGCGTCCACCGACTTCGCCTGGCCCGCCGACGGAGCCGTCGACCCCTCCATCGTGGCGGTCGCGACCTCGGCCGGCGCCGACAAGGTGATCGCCCGCAGCGACAGCGTCCGCGACGACCTCCCCTACACGCCCACGGCCGCCCGCCCGCTCGGCAACGGCAGCACCACGGCCGTGGTGAGCGACGCGCTCCTGTCCACCGCCTTCGAAGGGGACATGGTCCGCACCGAGAACTCCACGCTCGCGGTCCAGAAGTTCCTCGCCCAGTCCCTCGCGATCACCCTGGAGCAGCCGGAGGACCAGCGCAGCATCGTGGTCGCCCCGCAGCGGATGCCGAGCGTCGCCCAGGCCCAGTCCATGGCGACCGCCCTGGAGGGCCTCTCCGGCAAGCGCTGGACGCAGCCGACCGACCTCCTCGCGGCCGCCGCGGCCAAGCCCGACCCGGACGCCTCCACCGCGGTGCCGAGCAGCTCCCGCTACCCGAAGAAGCTCCGCGACCGGGAGCTTCCGGTCCAGGCCTTCCGTGACATGAAGACCACGCGGGACGAGCTGGACGACTTCAAGGTCGTCCTGACCCAGCCGGAACGCGTCGTGACGCCGTTCGGCAACGCGATCGACCGCGAGATGTCGACCTCCTGGCGTGGCGAGGCCCGGGCGGCCGCGATCTACCGGAACGACGTCCTGGACTATCTGCAGACCCTCACCAAGGGCGTCCAGCTGGTCGACAAGTCGGACCTCACGCTCTCCGGCCGCAGCGCGACGATCCCCGTGACCGTCCAGAACAAGCTGCTCCAGGGCGTGGACGGCCTGGTGCTGCGCCTCACCTCCGCCAACAAGAACCGGCTGGAGCTGGACGGCGACGGCTACGCCGAGCGCCCGGTGAAGGTCGGTGGCGGACACAGCCAGTCGGTGAAGTTCACCGCCTCGGCCAACGTCAACGGCCAGGTGCCGATGACGGCCCAGCTCTACACCGAGGACGGCACCCCGTACGGGCAGCCGATGAACTTCACCGTGCGGGTCTCCGAGATCACTCCCACGGTGATGCTCGTGATCGCGGGCGGTGTCCTCCTCCTCGTCCTCGCCGGCGTCCGCATGTACAGCCAGCGCAAGCGGGTGGCGGCACGGAACGCCGAGGCCGAGGCGGCCGAGGACGGCACGGTCGAGGAAGGCCCCGCTTCGGAGCCCGGCCAGGACGAGCCGGGCGAGGAGGAACCCGGCAGGGACGAACCCGTGCAGCCGAGTGACCCGACACCGGACACACCGGACACCGGGTCCGAAAGCGGCGGCCCGTCGGGCCCGGGTGAGAAAGTGGACCGTTGAGCGATGTCGTGGCCGGTCGGCCGGGGACGATGAGGTGGGGTAACCATGAACGCGCCGTACGACGGTGACCGCGGCCAGGGCGCGGGCGGCCCGGCGCCGTCCGGTGGGACGCCCGCGGCGCCTCCCGGTGCCGGCCACCCGCCGGTGCAGCCCCCGCAGCAGGGCGCCCCTGGCCCGCAGGGACAGGACCCCTACGCGCAGAGCCCGTACGCCCAGGACCCCTACGTCCAGGACGCCTACGCCCACGACCCGTACCTGGCCCAGGACATGTCCGTGCAGGACCCGGTGACCGAGGCGCTCTACGACCGCGCCGCGCACCCGCCG